>JBDTNU010000028.1:0-19941 GCA_039933535.1 Caldimonas sp.
CCGCACCCGCACCCGCACCCGCACCCGCACCCGCACCCGCACCCGCACCTGCACCTGCGCCTGCGCCGGCACCCGCGCCGGCACCTGCCTCGGCGCACTACGGCAGCTTCGCCACCGCGGCGCTGGGCATCGGCGCGGCGCTCAACGGCAGCATCTCCTTTCCCGCCGACAACCCCTGGAACCTCGACGTCAGCGCCGCCCCGGTCGACCCGGGCTCCGATGCGCTGATCGCCAGCATCGGCCTGACCACCGGCCTGCATCCGGACTTCGGCGCCGGTCTTCTCGACGGTGCGCCGTTCGGCATTCCCTACGTCGTCGTCGCGGGCGCGCAGGCCAAGGTGAACATCGTCTTCGACGCCTACGGCAGCGAAAGCGATGCCGGACCCTATCCGGTGCCGGCGACCGCGCCGGTCGAAGGCGGCTCGGCCATGTCGAACACCGGCGACCGCCACGTGCTCGTGATCGACCGCGACAACAACCGGCTCTACGAGCTCGACAACGCCAGGATCAACGGCGACGGCTCGTGGACCGCGGCGTGCGGCGCCGTGTTTCACCTCGACAGCAATGCCGTGCGCCCGACCGCGCAACCGGGCTGGACCAGCGCCGATGCCGCCGGCCTGCCGATCTTTCCGGGCCTCGCCCGCTATGAAGAAGCGGCGCTCGGCCCGGGCGGCATCCGCCACGCGCTGCGCTTCACGGTGCAGCGCTCGCGCCGCGCCTGGGTGCCGCCGGCATCGCACTACGCATCGTCGAACCTGAGCACCAGCCTGCCGCCCATGGGCATGCGCGTGCGACTCAAGGCGAGCTACACGATCCCTGCGTCGTTCAGCACCGCGACGCGTGCCCTGCTGACGGCGATGAAGCGCTACGGAATGATCGTGGCCGACAACGGCTCGAACTGGTTCGTCAGCGGCGCGCCCGACGACCGCTGGAACAACGACGCGCTCGTCTCCGAATTCCGCCAGGTGCAGGGGCAGAACTTCGAGGTGATCCGCATGGATGGCCTGGTGTCGGGCTGAGCCCGCCTTCCGCGCTATAACGTCCTCCACGACACCGCCGCGATCGCGGCGACCCTCGAAGGAGACGAGCATGTACGTTCGCAACGCCTGGTACGTGGCCTGCACGGCCGACGAGATCGCCGCAGGCACGCTGCTCGGCCGCACGATCTGCGACGAGCGCATCGTGCTGTTCCGCGCCGAAGGCGGGGCGGCCTCGGCCCTCGAGGACTTCTGCCCGCACCGCGGCGCACCGCTCTCGCTCGGCGCGTTGCGTGACGACGGGCGCATCGTCTGCGGCTACCACGGCCTGGTGATGGGCGGCGACGGCAAGTGCGTGAGCATGCCGGGCCAGCGCGTCAAGCCGACGATCAGGTCGTATCCAGTGCTCGAGCGTTACGGCTTCGTCTGGGTCTGGCCGGGCGACAAGGGCAAGGCAGACCCGGCAAAGCTGCATCCGCTGCCGTGGGCCGAGAGCCCCGAATGGGCGTACAGCGGCGGCCTGTTTCACGTCAAGTGCGACTACCGGCTGATGATCGACAACCTGATGGACCTGACGCACGAGACCTACGTGCACGCGACGAGCATCGGCCAGCCCGAGATCGAGGAGGCGGCGCCGGTGACCAGCGTCGAGGGCGACTCGGCGATCACGCGCCGCTTCATGCACGACATCCCGGCGCCGCCGTTCTGGCGCGCGGCGCTGCGCGGCAACCACCTCGCCGACGACGTGCCGGTCGACCGCTGGCAGATCTGCCGCTTCACGCCGCCGAGCCACGTGATGATCGAGGTCGGCGTGGCCCACGCCGGCCATGGCGGCTACGACGCGCCGGCCGAGCGCAAGGTCTCGAGCATCGTCGTCGACTTCATCACACCCGAGACCGACACGTCGATCTGGTACTTCTGGGGCATGGCGCGCAACTTCAACGTCGACGACAAGGCGCTTACCGAGACGATCAGGAGCGGCCAGGCCGGCATCTTCGGCGAGGACGTCGCGATCCTCGAACGCCAGCAGCTCAATCTCTCGGAGCAACCGAACCGGCACCTGATGCGGCTCAACATCGACATGGGCGGCTTCGAATCACGCCGGATCCTCGAGCGGCTCGTCGCGGAAGAGCGCAACGACCTGCTCGGAACCTGAAATTGCCGGAAGATCGGACCATGCTGATCGTCTGCCCGCACTGCCTCACGACCAACCGCGTTCCTGCGGAGCGCCTGCAGGAGTCGCCGACCTGCGGCCACTGCAAGAAGGAACTGCTTGGCAGTGCGCCGGTCGCGCTCGACGACGCCAGCTTCGACAAGGTGGTCGCCAAGACGGAGCTGCCGGTGGTCGTCGATTTCTGGGCCGAGTGGTGCGGGCCGTGCCACGCGATGGCGCCGCAGTACGCGCAGGCCGCGGCGCGGATGAAAGGCCGCGCGCTGTTCGCCAAGGTCGACAGCGACGCCAGTCCACGCACCTCGGCGCGCTTCGCGGTGCGCAGCATTCCGACCCTGTTGCTGATGAAGGGCGGCCGGGAGCTCAAGCGCCAGGCCGGGGCGACGCAGGCGTCGCAGATCGTCGACTGGGTCGAGAGCGCCTAGCGCCACCGGCCGCCGCCGGCCTGTTGTCGACGTTCACAATCGAGCCATGAGCACCGCCCTTCCCCTCATCGAGGTCACGCCGCGCGACCTCTCGCGCTACCGCGACGGCAACACCGGCATCGACTACGTGCACCGCTTCGAGTCGGGCGTGGCCGGTCCGCACGTGATGATCAACGGCCTGACGCACGGCAACGAGTTCTGCGGCATGGTGGCGGTGTGCCATCTGCTCGAGAGTGGCGTGCGCCCGAAGATCGGCACGCTCACGCTGAGCTTTGCCAACGTGGCTGCGTACGAGACCTTCGACGCGGCGCAGCCGTTCGAGAGCAGGCTGATCACGCACAACCTGAACCGCATCTGGTCGAGCGCCTGGCTCGACGGCGAGGAAAACAGCGTCGAGCTGCGCCGCGCCCGCGAGATGCGCCCGGCGGTGGCCGCGGCCGATCACATCCTCGACATCCATTCGACCAGCCAGGACGTGGTGCCGTTCTGGGTCTATCCCGCATACGAGCGCAACGCCGCGGTGGCGCGCATGCTGCCGAAGCCTGGCGTGCACCTGGTGATGCCGGCCGGCCTGGGCTCGGGCACGCCGCTCATCCAGCATGGCGCGCACGCTGTCGCCGACGGTCCTGGCGCGGCGCTGGTGGTCGAGTGCGGCCAGCATTTCAGGCAGGCCAGCGCCGACCTCGCTGTCGAGGTGGCGCTGGACTTCCTGGGCCACCACGGACTGATCGAGCGCGAGGTGGAGCCGGCCGCGATACCGCCGCGCCGCTACGAGCTGCTGCGCACGCACGTGATCCAGAACGAGAGCTTCGCCTTCACGCGGCCGGTGATCGGCTTCGAGACCTTCGCCGATGGCGAGCTGATCGCCACCGACGGCCCGCTCGAGATCCGCGCCCTGTGCGACGGCTGCACGATCTTCATGCCGGCGCGGACGTCGATCGTCGGGCGCGAAGGCGTCTACCTGACGAGGCCGCTGGACTGATGCCCGTGGCGCCTAGCGCCTCGAGGCGCTGAAGTTCTCGAGCAGGACGCCGAGCGCGGTGACGGCGATGATGAGCGCTCCCCAGATCGCCAGGGTCAGGAACGGGCTGAAATCGAGAAGGTTGAATGCCGACGAAATCACCTGAAGCAGGACCAGCGCCATGACCAGGCCGCCGACCTTGCCGAAGCCGCCGAACGGGTTGACGCCGCCGAGCACCGCCGCGAGGATGGTCACCAGCAGGTAGCTCTCGCCGTAGGCGGCGTTGGCCGAGTTGAAGCGCGCCATCATGACGAGCGCGGCCACGAAGGCGAGCAGGCTCGACAGGACGTAGACGCCGAGCACGACGCGCTTGGTGTCGACACCGGAATAGCGCGTCGCTTTCTCGCTCGAGCCGATCATGTAGACCTTGTGGCCGAACGGGCTCTTGCCGAGCAGCACCGCCATCGGCACGCACAAGGCGACAAGGATCATCAGCGCGACCGGGATTCCCGCGAGCGTGCCGTTGCCGAGAAAGACGATCGGCTCGGGAAAGCCGGAGATCACGTTGCCGCGGGTGAGGCCGATCGACAGCCCCTTGCACATCGTCATCGTGCCCAGGGTCGCGAGGATCGGCGACACGCCGAGATAGGCGATCACGAAGCCGTTGATCAGCCCGATGACCGAGGCGACGGCAACACCGGCAAGCAACGCGATCGCCTGCCAGCCGCCCCACATGAAGCCATGCGCGCCCGGCACGTACGTCGTCAGCACCCAGGCCATGGTGAGCGCGCAGAGATTGGCTGTTGCGATGATCGACAGGTTCAATCCGCCCGACAGCAAGGTGACCATCATCGCGAGCGAGAGGATGCCGAGCTCCGGCAGCTGGAACGCCATCGACTGAAGCGCGCCCACGCCGAAGATCTGGTCGCCGAGCAGCAGCCAGAAGAGCGCGACCAGTGCAAACAGCACGAGCGAGAGCATCGGAACCGCGCCGCCGCGCACGAAGCGGGACAGCACGAGCGACATCGGCGACGCCCGCGTATCGGCGCTCATCCGGGGCCTGCTTTCAATTGATCGCCTTTGCGACGCGGCGCCGGCGTTCCGACCAGGCCGTGATCGACACAGCGAAAAGAATCGTCAGGCCGACGAACCATTGATTCCAGTAGGAAGAAACGCCGACCAGCACGAGCCCGTTCTGCAGGATCGCGAGCAGGGCGACGCCGAGAATCGCGCCGAACACCGTGCCGACGCCCCCGGTCAGGCTCGCCCCGCCCAGAACCACTGCGGCGAGCACGTCGAGCTCCTTGCCGACCAGCACCGTCGGCGTCACCGACTGCGCGAGCTGGGCCTGCACGAGCGAGGCAACGCCGGCGACGAAGCCGAGATAGCCATAGACCAGCATGTTCAGGCGAAAGACGTGAAAGCCGAGCCGTTGCGCGGCGTCCTTGTTTCCGCCCATCGCGTAGATCTGGCGGCCGATGTTGGTCCGGTTCAGCAACAGCCAGGCGGCGACGAAGGCGAGCACCAGGACCAGGATCTGCAGATTCAATGCGTAGGGCACGCCGCTGGCGTCGTCGTGCTCGAACCACGATATGCCGTCGCGAAAGAACTTCGGCAGCGAGGTGATGTACTTGCCGCCCGTGGCAACGATCAGCAGGCCGTAGAAGATGTTGAGCGTGGCGATCGAGACGATGATCGACGAGATGCGCAGCTTGGTGATGAAGATCGCGTTGACGAGCCCGCACACGACCCCGACCGCGCCGGCCACCGCGAACAGCGCCACCCAGCCGAGGCCATGACGGATGCCTAGCGTCAGGGCCACGTACTGCGCGACCGATGCGGTGGCCGTGAACGAGATGTCGATTCCGCCGGCGATCAAGACGACGAGCAGCCCGGAGGCGAGGATGCCGACGAAGGCATTGGACGTCAGAAGGTCGAACAGGTTCTGAAGGGTCAGAAAGCTGTCGGTCGCCAGCGACAGCGCCAGCGAGAGAGCCAGGATGACCGCGAGCAGCCAGAACTCGTGGCTGCGGCGAAAGCGCAGAAGTGCGGGCGCAAGGGCTGAACGAGGCGTGGCGCTAGGCATCGACCATCGCCTGCAGTTCTTCCTCCGATGACGCGTTCGGAACGCACTCGCCCGCAAGGCGCCCGCGGCGCATCACCAGG
Source organism: Caldimonas sp. (assembly GCA_039933535.1). Taxonomy (GTDB): domain Bacteria; phylum Pseudomonadota; class Gammaproteobacteria; order Burkholderiales; family Burkholderiaceae_C; genus Schlegelella_A. The sequence goes on from JBDTNU010000028.1 coordinate 5,701, forward strand.
ACACGGTGCGCGTGATAGAAGACTTCGGGTGTCTCGTCCGAGATCAGCAGGATCGCGACGCCCCTGGCGGCGAGCGCACGCACCACTTCGTAGATCCCGTCCTTGGCCGCGATGTCGACGCCCACGGTCGGGCTGTCGAGGATCAGCAGCTTGGGCCGGGTCGCCATCCACTTGGCGAGCACGACGCGCTGCTGATTGCCGCCGGAAAGCGTTCGCACAGCACTCTCCGGGTTCGGTGCCTTGATCGCCAGGTCCCCGATCCACTTTCGGGCCGTGCTTTGGCGGGTCGACTCGGCCACCAGGCCCAATCGGTTGGGCAGCTTGTCGAGCACCGTGACGAGAATGTTCGAGGAGATCGGCTGCTCGAGCACCAGTCCGAGATTGAGACGGTCTTCGGACACGTACGCGATGCCTTCCTCTATGGCCTGGGCGTTGGTCTTGAGCGCCAGCAACTTGCCGTTGAGGCGGATCTCGCCGGATGTCGGCTGATTCATCCCGAACAAGGACAGCGCGAATTCGGTGCGGCCGGAGCCGAGCAGACCGGTCAGGCCGACGATCTCGCCGGCCCGGATGTCGAAGTTGACATCCTCGTACTGGCCGGCGCGCGTGAGGTGACTCACCGAAAGGACGGTTTCCGATTTCGCGAAGTCCATGGCCTGGGTCCGATAGGCGAAGGCCTTGCCGGTCATCAGGGTCGCGAGCTTCTTGTCATTCATCTCGGCCACCGGGTATTCGCCGACTTTCGCGCCGTCTCGCAGCACGGTGACACGTTCGGCGATCTCCATGACCTCGTCGAGGCGATGCGAGACGAAGACGATGCAGATGCCGGCTCGCTTCAGGTCGGCGACCAGGCGCACCAGCGCGTCGACCTCGTGCCGCGTCAGCGAGGCCGTCGGTTCATCCATGATCACCAGCCTGGCGTCGGCCGCCATCGCGCGGCAGATCGCGACAAGCTGGCGGTTCGCGATCGAGAGATCCTCGACGCGTGCGTCCGGATCGAGCGAAGCCCCGACACGCGCCATCGCCGCTTCGGCGGTGCTGCGCAGCGCGCGCCAGTTCACCAGGCGCGGCGCACCGAGATGACCGGCGACCGAAATGTTCTCCGCAACCGTCAGGTTGGGGAAGAGCGAGAGATCCTGATAGATGACCTGGATGCCGCAGGCCGTCGACTGCACCGGATTCAGATGCGGATATTCGCGCCCCTCGATGACGATGCGCCCGCCGGGCTCGGGACGCAGCACGCCCGAGATGATCTTGATCAGGGTCGACTTGCCCGAGCCGTTTTCGCCGACGAGGCAATGCACTTCGCCCGCCCGCAAGGCCAGGTCGACATTGCGCAGCGCCACGACGCCGCCGAAATGCTTGGAGATCGCGTGGACGTCGAGAAAGTTGGCCAAATCCGGGAGCCTATGACGTCGGCGCAGACAAGAGGACGAAGGTCGCGGGCAAGGGAAGCCTCGCCCGCGACCCGGTTCCGACGCTCAGAGCCCTCCGGCAATCAGGCCCGCGATCGTCTCGTTGTTGATGCGCATGATCTTGTCGACCTTGATGAGCTTGCCCGGCACATCGACCGACGCCTTGCCGAGGCCCGGGATGTCGACGCCATCCTTGATGGCCTTGCCGTCGAGAACCAGGCGCGCCACCGCAACCATCGCGTAGCCGGCGTCGGTCGGGTTCCAGAGGAAGCCTTCGCGGATGATGCCGTCGGCGATCAGGTCCTTGGCCTGCGAAGGCAGCACCGTGCCGACGATGACGATCTTCTTGCCCAGCCGCTTCTCGCGCACCGCGTTGCCGGCGCCGATCGGCCCGTTCGAGCCGAAGCCGAGGATGCCCTTGAGGTTCGGGTAGGCCTTGATCACGTCGAGCGTGGTCTTGTACGAGGAGTCGATCTCGTCGGCGCCGGGAAAGCGGTCGGCCGCCAGCTTCATCTTCGGGTAGTGCGCCTTCTGGTACGCGATCGCGGCGTCGGCCCACTTGTTGTGAAGCGGCGTCGTCAGGGTGCCGACATAGACGACGTAGTCGCCCGCCTCGCCCATGTCCTTGGCCATGCGCTGCATCTGCACTTCGCCGAAGCGCACCGAGTCGATGAGCTCGACGTTCCAGTCGCGCCCTTCCTGTTCCGGGCCCTCATGTGTGATGACCTTGATGCCCGCCGCTTGGGCGCGCTTGAGCACCGGCTCGCAGACCTTGACGTCGAGCGGCACCAGGCCGATGACGGTGACCTTCTTGGCGATCAGGTCCTCGAGCAGCTTCACCTGCTGGGCCGGATCGACGTTGGCCGGGCCGACCATCGAGGCGTCGATGTTGAAATCCTTCCCGCCCTTCTTGACGCCTTTTTCCAGCGCGTTGAACCACGGGATGCCGGCGATCTTGACCACGGTCACCATCGTCGCGTTCGCAGCGAATACGACATGGCTGCCCAGGCCGGCGGCGCTCGCCATCGCCGCGCTTCCCAATGCCTTCAGTGTCTTGCGTCTGTTCACGAATGTCTCCTGTTGTCTCGCTCGGTGGCGAGGATCTGTTGTCTGCCCGCGTACGAAGCGAGGCTGATCGATCCTAGAGCCTCGGCTGTCAATTGACAACCGGGCCTGGTGCGGAGTCGAAGTGCGGCTCAGCCGATCGGTGCGGCCGGATCGAGCAGGCCTGCCGACTTGAGGTCGCTCCAGAGTGCAGCCGGCACCGCCTGTCCGGCATCGATCGCGTTGGCCTCGGCCTCGTCGGGCTTGACGGCGCCGAGCACCACCGACACGACTGCCGGATGCGCCATCGCGAACTGCAAGGCAGCGCGCCGGATCGGCGTCGCGTGCCTGGCGCAAATGGCTTCGATCTTGCGCACGCGATCCATGATCTCCGCGGGCGCCGGCGCGTACTCGAACTTGGCGCCGGGGATCGCCCCGGTCGCGAGAATTCCGGAATTGAAGACGCCCGCCAACATCACGCCCATCTTCTTTTCGACCGCGAGCGGCAGGAATTCGGCAAGTCCGTTCTGGATCAACAAGGAGTAGCGGCCGGCCATCATCGCCAGATCGAAGTCACCGGCTTGCGCGAACCTGACGCAGGTGTCGGCCTCGTTGATGCCGAAGCCGATCGCGGCAACCGTCTTTTCGCTGCGCAGCTTGTCGAGCGCCTTGTAAGCGCCGTCCATCGCTTCCTTGAAGCGGCGTCCCGCATCGGCCTTGCCATGCGTCCAGACGTCGCAGTCGTGAATGAGGACCACGTCGAGGCGACTCAGGCCCATGCGCAGCAACGACTGCTCGACCGAACGCATCGTTCCGTCGTACGAATAGTCGAAATGCGGCGCGTGCGGATAGCCGCCGGCGAAGCCGGGCGAAACCGCGTCCTTGTTTCGCTCGGGCGGCTTGCCGAAGGGATCCATCACCCTGCCGATCTTGGTCGAGACGATGACCTCGTCTCGACGCGCGCGACGCAGGCCCGCGCCGATGCGCGATTCGGCCAGCCCGTTGCCGTAGTGCGGCGACGTGTCGAAGAGCCGGACGCCGCTCTCGTAGGCCTGCTCGACGGTCGCGATCGACGTCTTCTCGTCGAGAAGCTCGTAGAGGTCGCCCATCGGCGCCGTCCCGAGGCCGATGACCGAGAACATCAGATCCGTGCCGTTACGGGTCTTGAAGCTGCGCATCTTCATGGAGGTCTCCTTGCTGGACTCTGCTTGTCGATGCGACGCGCAGATGATGTTTCGCACGAGCATATCGCAGGTCCTTCGAGCCGCTACACTGCGCCGCCGCGGCGACCCGGCCCACCCGAACCTCCATGAGCGAACTCCTGCTCGGCATCGACATCGGCACCTTCAGCAGCAAGGCCGCGCTGGTCACGCCGGCGGGCGAAGTGCTGCGCACGGCGGTCGTGCCGCACGGCATTTCGACGCCCGCTCCGGGCCACGTCGAGCAAGACGCCGACGCCGTCTGGTGGCACGACCTCTGCGCGCTGTGCAGGCAGTTGCTCGACGGCGCGCCATTTCGCGGCAGCGACGTCGCGGCCGTCGCCGTGAGCGCGATCGGACCTTGCCTGCTGCCGCTGGACGAAGCGGGCCGGCCGCTCCGGCCGGCCATCCTCTACGGCGTCGACGTTCGCGCCGGCGAGGAAATCGCGGAGCTCGATGCCCTGATCGGCCGCGACGAAATCCTGCGCTTCTCGCTGATGGGCCTGACCAGCCAGGCGATCGGCCCGAAGATTCGCTGGCTGCGCAAACGCGAGCCCGACGTGTGGCGCCGCACGAGCCGTCTCACGACCGCGAGCGCCTACCTGGTCTGGCGACTGTGCGGCCAGCACCGGATCGATCGCCACACGGCGAGCCACTTCATGCCGCTCTACGACCCTCGCACGGGCCAGTGGGACGAGCGATACGCGGAGCACGTCGCGCCGGTCTCGATGCTGCCGGCGCCCGGCTGGAGCGACGAGGTCGCAGGCGCGGTGACGCACGCCGCGGCGCACGCGTCGGGGCTCGCGGTCGGCACGCCCGTGGCCGTCGGCGCGGTCGACGCGCTGAGCGAGGCGATCAGCGTCGGCGTCGTGCGTCCCGGCGACCTGATGATCATGTACGGAAGCACGACCTTCTTCATCCTCGTGCAGGCCGCACCGACGCCCGACGAGCGCATGTGGACGGTGGCCGGCGCGTATCCGGGCCAGTTCAACCTCGCGGCCGGCATGAGCACGACGGGCAGCCTCACGCGCTGGTTCCAGGATCAGCTCGCGCCCGACCTGCCGGAAGGCGACGCCAGCGCGCTGTTCGGCGCGGCAGCGCGTATCGCACCGGGTGCGGGCGGGCTGGTTTGCCTGCCTTACTTCAGCGGCGAGCGAACGCCGCTCAACGACCCGCTCGCACGCGGCGTGTTCGCCGGGCTGAGCCTGGCCCACTCGCGCGACCACGTCTTTCGCGCCATCCTGGAAGGCGTCGCGTGCGGCGTGCGGCACAACGTGGAGACGCTGGCGCAACTCGGCGCACGCGCCGAGCGCGTCGTCGCCGTCGGCGGCGGCGCGCAGACCGACACCTGGCTGCAGATCGTCTCCGACGTGTCGGGCCTCTGCCAGGAAGTGCCGGCGATCACCGTCGGCGCTTGCTACGGCGATGCGTTTCTCGCGGGCTGCGCCGCGGGGCTGCTGCGCCGCGACCAGATCGTCGAATGGGTGAGGCCGGGCAGACGCATCGAGCCCGATGCGGCGCTGCGACCGACCTACGACACGCTCTACCGCGACTACCTCGATCTCTACCAGGATTCACGACGCGTCGTCCATCGCCTGGCGAGCCGGCAGAAGACGCAATAGCATGAAGGCGATGCCGGCCTGGCAGCGTCGGCCATCGCAACAAAGGATCGAACCATGAACAAGCTCGGTGTCCATGCGCTGGTCTGGGTCGGAGGCTGGAGCCACGACGAATGCGAGCGCGCGATCGCACAGACCGCCGAGCTCGGCTTCGACCTGATCGAGATCCCGGCGCTCGATCCGGCGTCGATCGACACTGCCTTCACGCGCAAGATGCTCGATCGATACAAACTGGGCACGACGCTCTCGCTCGGTCTCGACGACTCGACCGACATCTCGAGCGGCGACCCCGACAAGCAGGCGCGCGGCGAGGCGCGGCTGATGCAGGTGCTGTCGGTAGCGCGCGACATCGGCGCGACGCACGTCTGCGGCATCCTGTATTCGGCGTTCCAGAAGTACCTGGCGCCGCCGACCGAGGCCGGCATCGCGGGCTCGGTCGACGTGCTGCGGCGTGTCGGCGAGCGTGCGGCGCGCGATGGCATCACGATCGGCCTGGAGGTCGTCAACCGCTACGAGAGCAACGTGCTGAACACGGCGGCCCAGGCGGTTGCGTTCTCCCGGCGCGTGGCCTTGCCCAACGTGAAGGTGCACCTGGACACCTATCACATGAACATCGAGGAGGCCGACCTCGAAGCGGCGCTGATCGACAGCGGCGCGATGCTCGGCTACTTTCACATCGGCGAATCGGGGCGCGGCTACCTCGGCGCCGGCAACATCGACTTCGACCGCGTCTTTCGCGGCCTCGCCAAGGCAGGCTACGAGGGACCGATCACCTTCGAGTCGTTCTCGTCGGCGGTGGTCAACAAGCAGCTCTCAGGCATCCTCGGCATCTGGCGCAACCTGTGGGAGGACGGTGCCGATCTCGCGCGCCACGCGAAGGGCTTCATCGAGCACGGCCTGAAGGCGGCGCGAGAGGCGCATGCGCGCTCCGCCTCCACGCAATGAGCAGGTCGCTCAACGATCGTTGATGCAGATCAGCGCCACCGCGTAGGCGCGCAGCACGAGGCTGCCGATGTCGAGCGGCCTGACCGCCGCCTGAAAGGCCGTCGGCGCGGTGGTGGCGCGCTCGAAGCTCGTCTCGTCGAGGACGATGCCGAACGATCCGGCGCCGGCGTGAGTCACGCTCGTCGACTGACTTTCCGCGGTCATGTTGGCGAGCCAGAGCAGGGTCGCGCCCTTCGCCCGGTAGGCCAGGCAGCGAACGCGCGCGGTGTCCGACGATGTCGTGGCCACCAGTGCGGCCCCGGCTGCGCGGGTGAGCCCGGCGACCACGTGGTACGCCGGATAGACCGCGCCGCGCTCGAGCGCGCCGAAGTACGGCTGCTTCGCACTGTCCGGACGATGGATGATGCCGAGCGGACCGGTCGGCGCACCGAAGCAAACGGATGCCACGCCGGTGCTGGCCAGGCCGGCGACATAGCCCAGCGTCCATGCGGCGCCGAAGAGGCCGCGTTGCCGCGGGTCGCTGTTGGCCAGGCAGAGGCGCTCGTTGTCCGGGTTGGGCGCGTACGACTTGCCGTACGGGTTGTCGCGGCAGCCGATCGCGCTGGGGCCGACGCGATAAGGCGTCTTGCCGATGAAGCTGCCTGCCGTGGCCACCTGGTAGGGAAGTGCGTCGTGCGTCTCCATCACCGAGCGGTCGTCGGCGGCATGCACGATCGGGCAGGTGGTGGCGTGCACGAAATCGAGCAGCTCCGCCGGCGGCCGCTTGCGGTTGAGCTCGGTGAAGAAGGCGAACATGCCGCCGCCCAGGCGAACGCCGGGAAAGGCCGCGCGGGCAGCGCCGTACAGGTCCGCCAGCGGCGGCGCCGGCGGTCGAGGGCTGCCGGGCAGGATGCCCTTGAGATCGCCGACCGGACTCACCGCCACGGCTGACAGCGTCAGCCCCGCATCGCGGACCATCGTGGCGAGATGCGCGAGCTCGGCGTCGAAACCCTCGATGCTTTCGACCACGACTTCGAGCTCGCACTGCGCGCCGGTCCGCTCGCACAGGACGCGATAGCCGTCGAGCTCCTTGCGGCCGTGCCCGGCGCGCGGATCGAACTGACAGACCAGCGAACGCGGCGCGGCCCGCTCTAGCAGGTCGAGACTTTCGATGGCCGCGCCGATCTCGTGCGCCGGCATGCCGAGACCCACTTCCGGCATTCGGTGCCTCATCACCTTGCCGACCGTGATCTCGACGCGATTGCCGCCAGCGGTCGAGCCCGCCTTCGGCGCCGCGCCGACGAGCGTGACGCTGACCGACTGCCGCACCGTCTTGCCCGCGCCTAGCGTGTACGGCCAGGGCAACGCCAGCGGCCGGACGTAGGTCTTGAACGAGGCATCGGTCCAGTTGCGGTGATCTTCCATCTCGAAGGTGTCGCCCTCCATGCGGACGATCGCCTTCAGGCCGGGCATCACCTCGTGAGTCAGCGAGCGCAGGTCGAGGAAAGGCTGCACCGGATCGATCAGCGCGGGGAAGGTCGATGTCCGCACCACCCCATCCGTGTGCTCGACCTCGACCTGACAGCCTGCCACGCCCTTCAGCGGATGCAGCACGACGAAGCCGGTGCGCGCGGTGAGGAAGTCCGTCGCCGGCGTGGCGGTGCCGGTGAACACGAGGCTGCCGTCGCTTCGACCTTCGATCTGCGCGACGTAGTCGAGCTCCTGGCCGGTGCGCTCGCAGCTCGCGCGGTAGCTGACGCTGAAGCCGTCCGGTCGCTGCTCGACGACGAGCTCGCTCAAGGTCGGCACGCAGGTTCCCCAGTTCTCGTCGCGCACGAGGAAGGCGAGCGCACGCAACACTTCCACGCCGCCGACGCGGAGGTAGCGCAGGTTGCCGTTGTCGAGCTCGACCGAGAGCGGACCGGCGCTCAGGACACGGACGACGCCATCGGGCTGCTCGGTGCCGCAGAGCTTGATGGCGCGGGAGGTGCGGGCAGATGTCATGGCTATACGGGCGGAGGATTGCGCTCGGCAAAAGTCTGTCGTTGATGCCAGTAGGGATAGATGGGCCGCGACGCGCTCGCGTCGTCGAGGCGTTTCACCTGTTCCGCCGTGAGCTTGAACTCGACGCTACCGAGGTTCTCGCGCAGCTGGCCCGCATTGCGGGCGCCGATCACCAGGGTCGATACGGTCGGCCGGTGCAGCACCCAGTTCAACGCGATCTGCGAAACGCTTCGACCGAGCTCGGCGGCGATCTCACGCAGCACGTCGACGACGTCATGGAGCTGTTCGAGCGGCAGTTCGGGGCCATGCGCTCCGAGCGCCGCGCTTCGACTGCCCTCCGGGGCCGGCTCGTTGCGGCCGACCTTGCCGCTCAGGCGGCCGCCCGAAAGCGGACTCCACACGACCGTTCCGACCTGTTGATCGATGGCCAGCGGCATCAGCTCCCATTCGTACTCGCGCGCCAGCAGCGAGTAGTACGCCTGGTGCGCGACATGGCGCACCCAGCCGTGCTTTTCCGACAGCGCCAGCGACTTCATCAAATGCCAGCCGGAAAAGTTCGAGCAGCCGATGTAGCGCACCTTGCCGGCGCGCACGAGGTCGTCCATCGCGTGCAAGGTCTCCTCGATCGGCGTCAGCGCGTCGAACGCGTGCAGCTGCCACAAGTCGATGCGGTCCGTGGCAAGGCGGCGAAGGCTGGCTTCGCAGGCTTCGACCAGATGCTTGCGCGAAGCGCCGACTCCGTCGGGTCCCGGGCCGGTACGAAACGCGGCCTTGGTCGAGATCAGCAGCTTGTCCCTTCGGCCCGCGATCGCCTTGCCGAGGATCTCTTCGGCCAGCCCGCTCGAGTAGGCATCGGCGCTGTCGAACAGCGTGATGCCCGCGTCGAGCGATATGTCGACGAGGCTCGTCGCCTCGGCCACGTCGGTCGAGCCCCAGGCCTTGAAGAACTCGTTGCCGCCGCCGAAAGTCGCTGTGCCGAGACTCAGCACCGAGACCTCCAGATCCGATCCGCCCACCCTGCGATATTCCACCGTCATTCCTCTTGTTGTCGTGGGCGAACCAATATAGCAAACGCGGCCCGCCGCGAGAGCCCCTTGCTCCCCATCGCGATGACCAGCGCGACGACCACGAGCGCCGCCGCCACGCCGAAGGTGACCCGCATGCCGACGGCGACCGATTCGGGTCGAGCGGTCGTGAAGTCGGCCGCACGCGATGCGAGCGCGAAGACCGCGCCCATGACCGATGCGCCGGTGATGAGGCCGAGATTCCTCGCCAGGTTGAGCATGGCGGAAATGACGCCGCGCTGGCCCGTGGAGACATCGGTCATGACCGCCGTGTTGTTTGCCGCCTGGAACAGCGCGTAGCTTGCAGTGAGGACGACGCTCGGGATCACGTAGCCGGCGATGCCCGACGTGGCCGGCGCCAGGCACAGGGCCGAGCAGCCGAGCACCATGCCGACGAGCCCGCCGACGCTCATGCGATGCGCGCCGAAGCGATCGACGCCGCGCCCTGCGGGCACGCCGGTCAGCGCGGCGATCACCGGTCCTGCCGACATCACGACGCCGACGAGCGCCGGGGCCAGGCCGAGTGCGCGGGCGAGGTAGAAAGGCCCGACCACCAGCGTCGCCATCATCACCGTCGAGACCAGTGCGCTCATGGTCAGGCTCGCACTCAGCAGCGGATCGCGAAACATCGTCAGCCGGATCAAGGGCGACGCGGCCCTCGCCTCGGTCCGCACGAAGAGCCAGGCACCGAGTGCCGCGGCCACGAGCAGCGTCGCGTTGACCCAGCCGAAGCTGCCGTGCCCGGTCGTCATCGCGAGGGCGTAAGCCGCAAGCGTCGACGCCAGCAGCAGCGTGCCCGGATGGTCGAAGCGGGTGCTGTCCATCTTCGGCGCCCGGCGGTCGGCCGGCAAGTGGCGGTGGGCAAGCGCGAGCGCGAGCACGCCGATGGGGACGTTGACGAAGAAGATCGCCGGCCAGCCGAAGCTGGCGATCAGAACGCCGCCGAGCGTCGGGCCGAGGGCGGTGCCTACCGCCGACATGGTTCCGAGCAGACCCATGGCGCTGCCCGTCCTCGACTTCGGAACGGCCTCGCCGACGAACGCCATGGCGAGGGCCATCATGACGGCCGCCCCCAGGCCTTGCGCTGCCCGGGCGGCGATCAACAGCCAGAGCCCGGACGCGACGCCGCACAAGGCGGAGGCTGCGCTGAACAGGAAGATGCCGGACATCAGCAAGCGCCGGCGGCCGGCGATGTCGCCGAGCCTGCCGACGCTGACGATCAGCGCCGTGGTGGCCAGAAGATAGGCAAGCACCACCCACTGGACCTGCTGGAACGAAGCGGCAAACGCCCCGGCCAACGTCGGCAATGCGACGTTGGCGATGCTGGTGCCGAGAGAGGGCAGCAACATGCAGAGAGCCAGGCTGGCCAGCGTCCATCCGACCGACGACTTGCGTTCCGCACTCTCCGACACCGGCTCGACCACTCTTGCTGAAACGCTCATGAGAACCTCGACTGCCTGGCGACTCCGGAACTGGAGCCGTCACGAAGATAGGTCGTTGTGCGGCAATGCGGAAGGCGCATCATTTGCACTTGGTCCCTGCATGCAACGCCATGTCAGGACAACGACGCCAGGACGACGCCATCGCCAGACCCGACCTCAACCTGCTCTTCACCCTGGACGTGTTGCTCGCGGAAGGCAGCGTTGCGCAGGCTGCCCGGCGGCTCCGGCTCAGCCCTTCGGCGATGAGCCGGGCCCTGGCGCGACTGCGCGAGGCGACCGGCGATCCGCTCCTGGTGAGGGCCGGTCGCGCGCTTGTTCCCTCGCCCCGGGCGCTCGAGCTCCGCGAGCGCGTGAGTCAGCTCGTCCATGACGCAGAAGCTGCCCTGCGTCCTGCCCACGTGCTCGACCTCGCAGGGCTCGACCGGACATTCACGCTGCGGACCAGCGAAGGCTTCGTCGAAAACTTCGGCGCGAAGCTGCTGGCCCGGGTCTGCGAAGAGGCTCCCGGCGTTCGGCTGCGTTTCCTGCCCAAGCTCGACAAGGACAGCACGCCACTTCGCGATGGCACCGTCGATCTGGAGACCGGCGTCGTCGGCAAGACGATGGGTCCGGAAGTGAAGGCGCAGGCCTTGTTCAGGGACCGCTTCATCGGCGTCGTCAGAACCGGGCACCCGCTGAGCAAGGGCGAAGTGACCGCAGCGCGCTATGCCGCGGCCAGGCACATCCGGGTCTCGCGGCGCGGCACCGACAAGAGTCCCGTCGACGATGCCCTGGCATCGCTCGGACTGGAACGCGAGATCGCGACCACGGTGGGCGGCTTCTCGGCGGCACTGGCCCTGGCGCGAGGCTCGGAACTGGTGGCCAGCGTTCCGGAACGGCACACGGGCAACCTGCGCGCCGGCATGCACGACTTCGAGCTCCCGTTTGCCATGGCGCAGATCACGGTTTCATTGCTCTGGCATCCGCGACTCGACGGAGATCTTGCGCATCGCTGGCTGCGCGACTGCGTTCGGTCCGCTTGCGCCGAGGGATGAGCCGCATCCAGCGGCTTGTCTTCCGCCCCCGAACCCTCGTCAGCGCGTGTGATGCGAGGGCGCGAGCTCGTAGACCGGCGTCGGGATGTTCTCCATGCGTGCCTTCAACTGCAGCGCGAGGAACTGCGAGTAGTGACGCGACTGGTGCAGGTTGCCGCCATGGACCCAGAGCTGGGGCACCTGCGTCGGCTTCCACATGTTGCGCAACTCGCCTTCCCATGGGCCCGGGTCCTTCGCGGTGTCCGACCCCAGGCCCCAGACCTTGCCGACCTTGTCGGCCACTTCGGGCGAGACGAGGTCGGCCAGCCACCCGTTCATCGAGCCGTAGCCGGTGGCATACACGATCAGGTCGGCAGGCAGCTCCGTGCCGTCGGTGAGGGTCACCGAACGCGCGCCGATGCGGTCGATGCCGACGCCGCTCCTGAGCTTGATGCTGCCGTTGGCCACGAGCTCGGAAGCGCCGACGTCGATGTAGTACCCGGAGCCGCGGCGCAGGTACTTCATGAACAGGCCCGAGCCGTCGGGGCCGAAGTCGAGCATGAAGCCGGCCTTCTCCAGCCGCGCATAGAGATCGGCATCGCGCTTCTTCATCTCGTCGTAGACCGGCACCTGCATCGGCGCCATGATCTGGTAGGGGATCGAGGCGAAGATCAGGTCGGCCTTGTCGGTGGTCACGCCTGCCTTGACCGCGGCCTCGGAGTAAAGGCCGCCGAGCGCCAGCTCCATCAACGAGTCGGACGGCGCGATGTGCGTCGAGCTGCGCTGGATCATCGTGACGTCGGCGCCTTGCTCCCAGAGGGCGGCACAGATGTCGTGGGCCGAGTTGTTGGAGCCCAGCACCACGCACTTCTTGCCCTTGTAGGCCTCCGGCCCGGGGTGCTGGCTGGAGTGATGCTGCTCGCCCTGGAAAGCTTCGGCGCCTGCGATCTTCGGCACGTTCGGGTAGCCGGAGACACCCAGCGCGAACACCAGCTGCTTCGGCCGCAGGGTGATCTCCTTTCCGCCCCGCTCCACCACCAGCTCCCATTCCTGCTTCGCCTCGTCGAAGCGCGCTTTCTTCGCCGTGGTCGAGCCCCAGTAGTTGAGCTCCATGACCTTGGTGTACATCTCGAGCCAGTCGCCGATCTTGTCCTTGGGGGCGAACACCGGCCAGTGGTCCGGGAACGGCAGATAGGGCAGGTGGTCGTACCAGACCGGATCGTGCAGGCAAAGGCTCTTGTAGCGCTTGCGCCAGGAGTCGCCCGGACGCTCGTTCCGCTCGACGATGATCGCTGGAACACCAAGACGCCGCAGCCGTGCGCCGAGCGCGATGCCGCCCTGCCCTCCGCCGACGATGACCACGTAAGGCTGCTCGGTGAAGCCGAGCGTCGCTTCTTCTTCCCGACGCTCGTCCAGCCAGGTCTTGCGGCCCGGATGCACGCCATGCTCGGCGCCCTTGACGCGCCGGTCGCCCCTGTTCTCTTCGAAGCCCTTGAGCTCGGTCATCGTCGTCAGCAAGGTCCACGCCTTGCCGTTGCGCAAGCGCAGGTGGCCGCGACCGCGGGCGACTGCCGTTTCGAAGGTGAACCAGGCATCGACCACGCCGTCGGCCTCGGTCGCCTCGCCTTCGACTGCGAATGCCGTCGGCTGCGTCTCGGCGAGCCGCGCTTTCAGCATCGCGCGAATCGCTTCGGGACCCTCCTGGGTGCGGATGTTCCAGGTGAACGCGACGAGGTCGCGCCAGTAGCAGTCGGGCTCGAACAGCGCGACCGCCGCGTCGACGTCGTTGCGCTCCATCGCCGACGTGAAATCCGCCAGCCAGGCGCTGGCGATCTGCGTCGGGTGGGTCGACAGGTCTGTCATGGCTTTGCTCCGAGGCAGTGTTCGATGGATCGTCACGCAAGCCCTTGCGGGCGTCAAGAGAGGCAGCCCGCGACGCGCAATGTCTTGTCCTTCAGTACAACCGGATCGCGGCGTCGAAGTACCAGGTTCGGCGGATCTCCACGACGTCGAACTCTCGTGCCAACGCCGGCGAAAACGTCTGATAGGGGACATGGCTCTGCACGATGCGACGTATCGCCTCATCGATGTCAGGCACGCCGCTGGAGAGAACGAAGGTCACGGATTCGACGGATCCATCGCGCCGAATGGCGACCGTCACGACCGGATCGACGTGAGGACGCTTCGCCACGTCGCGCACCACGTCGACCATGGTGTTGAACTGGATCTTGCGGGCCCAGGCTTCCGCGTACAGCACCAGCTCGGCGTTGGGATCGCTGCGCCCGAGCAGCCGTCCGCGTCGTGCCGTGCTCCAGGAGTAGGGGCGGGTGTCGGTCGGAGGTGCTGCGGTCGAGGCCGCGGCACGCTGCGCAGCTTCCTCGTCGAGCTGTCGTCCGATGGCCCGACGTACCGCTGCCCGTCGTTCCTCTTCGTCCTGTGCGGCCCGTGATCGCGCAGCCTCCTGTCGTTCGGTCTCCAACCGCGCGGCCTCGGCCCGCGCGGCTTCCTGACGCGCCG
>JBDTNU010000029.1:0-19754 GCA_039933535.1 Caldimonas sp.
AGAGGATGTGCCACATCGTGCCGTCGCGCTCCTCGTTCTCGACCTCGAGGTCGGACACGGCCGAGAGCAGCACCGGATCCCAGTTGACGAGCCGCTTGCCGCGGTAGATGAGGCCTTCGTCGTGGAGCTTGACGAAGGTGTCGGTCACGACCTCCGAGAGGCGCGCATCCATCGTGAAGTACTCGTACTTCCAGGCCACCGAGTCGCCCATGCGGCGCATCTGCCGCGTGATCGTCGAGCCGCTCGTCTCCTTCCAGTCCCAGACCTGGGCGACGAAGTTCTTGCGCCCGAGGTCGTGGCGGTTGAGGCCGGCCTCCTGCAACTGCCGCTCGACGACGATCTGCGTGGCGATGCCCGCGTGATCGGTGCCCGGCACCCAGAGCGTGTTCTCGCCCTTCATGCGGTGATAGCGGACCAGCGCGTCCATGATCGTGTGCTGGAACGCGTGCCCCATGTGCAGCGTGCCCGTCACGTTGGGCGGCGGCAGCTGGATGCTGAACGAGGGCTTCGTCGGGTCGAGCGTCGGCTCGTAGATGCCGCTTTCTTCCCAGAGCGGGCCCCAGTGCTCCTCGATGGCGGTGGGGTCGAAGGACTTCGCGAGATCGGTCATCGGCGGCTCAAAGGGCTTGTGCGGCAAGCCCCAGTCGGGGAATCGCAGAGTCTAGCCAAGTGGGGAATCGGGAATCGGCCGAGGCCGGCTCGACGTGACCCGGATGGCGCGGCGGTCGATGCCTTCAGAGCAGGTGCAGGCGCATGAGGGCGGCTGCCTGCGCCGGATGATTGCCCGGGCCGAGCGCCTGGCCGTCGACGAGCGCGCCGGCCGCTACCGAAGCGCCCATCTCGCGCAGCACGTCGGCATGGTCAGCCTGAGGGTGAACGCCAGGCATGCTGGAACGCCGCCTGCTGATCGGGATACGCACTCAGCGTCTCGGCCAGGCTGGCGACGAGGGCTGCAAGCTCGGAAGGCGCCGAGCTCGGAGCGCCGGCAACGCCCATGGCGGCCGCTTGCGCGAGAGCGGCGCAAAGCTCGAGGGTCGCGATCATGTGATCGGAAGGCGCGGCGAGCGCGCTGCGTGCCGCGTCGACGGTCGCCTGCTCGAGCACACCGAGTCCGGCTTCGGCAGCGATGCGCAAGGCGAGGCCGCGGGTTCGCATCTCGCCGTTCATGCCGATCGCATCGTCCGGCGGGAGCAGTGCCAAGGCCGCTGGCGGTTCGCCCTGGGCCAGTGCCAGCTCGGCGCGCGCCTGCTCGTGGCGCACGCGAGCCCGCATGATGACCGGCGCGCCTGCCGCGTCGAGCTCGGCCAGGGCGCGTTCGGCAGCTGCCGGGTCGCACTGCTTCAGCTCGAACTGGGCCAACGACACCCACATCTCGGCGGCGACGGTGCGTAGTGCGCGCAAGGCGGTCTCTTCGAGCGAGCCCAGCAAGCGGCGTGCAAGCGCGACCTCGCCGAGCAGGCCGAGCGGCTCCAGGCCGCACAGGGTGGCAGCGATGCGTATCGTCGGATCGACCTGGGCAATCGCTTCCTCCACCGCAGGCTGGAGCTCCTGCCAGGTCGCTCCGAGATTGCCAAGCGCGTTGTGGGCATCGACCGCCATCAACCGGAACATCACCCGCATGTCGCTCGACTGGAGCGGCGGACTCAGCGCGCGACCGCGGTGGACGGTGGCAAGCGCCCGATCATGCGAGCTCTGCGACGAATAGACGCAGCCGAGGTTGTAGAGGATCACGCGCTCGAGATTGACCAGGCCGAGCCGCTCGCAGGTCTCGATCGCGGCAAGCATCTCGGTCTCGGCGCCGGCCACGTCGTGCAGCTGGAGCAGCAGAATGCCGCGGCGGAAGCGCCCGCGGGCAACGCCGGCTTCGTCGCCGATGCGGTTTCCGATGGCGAGCGCCGCATCGACCCGCGCCAGCGCCGACTCGAGCCGGCTCGCGTCGTTGTCGCAGAGGAAGGCGAGATCGAGCATCTCGAGCCGCTCGGCATCAGACAGCGAGGGCAGGGCCAGCGCCGTCTCCGCGGCGATCATGGCTTGGTCGGCTCGACCGAGGTTGTGCAGGGCGACGCAGAGGGCGCGAAGCCGCCGCGCCCGCTGGATCTCGTCGGCAGGTTCCGGCATGGCCTCCATCTCGGCCCGTGCCTGATCGGCCCGGCCGGCGGTCGCCAGGCCGAGCGCGCGCGAGATCGCTGCTTCGACGCGGTCCTCGGGCGACAGCGCGGTTGTGGCCAACAGGGCCGCCAGGGCGTCGGTGTGGACGTGCACGAGGTCGAGCTGGGAGCGCTGCTTCGCGACCCGGATCAGCCGCTCGTGCAGGCGCAGCGCCTGGCCGGGAGTCGGCCCGTCCGCGAGGCCCTTGCTCCAATGTTCCATCGCCTCGGGCAGGGCATGCAGCCGTTGCGCCTGGTCGCCGGCGGCGATGCGGGGGGCGACGGCGCGCGCCATGTCGCCGCTTGCCTCGTGGTGGGTCGCGATCGTCGCCGCGGGCGCACCGGCGGCCTCGGCGCCCAGGGCCAGTCGCCGGTGCACCAGCCTGCGCCGTTCGTCCGAGAGCGAGCCGTTCAAGGCTTGCTGGACCAGGTCGTGGGCGAAGCCGAAGCCGCCGATCGCGTGCTCGCGCAACAGGCGGGCCGCCACCGCTTCCTCGATCGCCAGCACGGCGTCGAGCTCCGAGAGCGCGCAGGCCGGTGCGAGCAGCGCCGGGGCGAAGGGCTCGGCTGCGAGCGCGGCCACCTCGAGGACGCGCCGGCAGGCTGCCGGCAGGCGCTGCACTCGCGCCAGTACGGTCTCGAGCACGCTGGCCGGCACCGGCAACTCGCGGTAGTCCTGGGTCGCCTCGTCGAAAGGCGTGCGCCAGCTGCCCGCCGCGTCGGTCGAGAGCAGCTCGGTCTCGACCAGGTGGCGCAAGGTCTCGGCGAGGAAAAACGGATTGCCGCCGGTGACCTGGCCGAGCCGCTCGGCAAACCGGACCGGATTGCCGGCGCCGGACAGCCGCCGCACCAGCTCGAGGACGGCGTCGGCGCCGAGCGGGTCGAGGCGCAGGTGCTCGGCGCCGGTCGCCGCGATCAGCGTACGCAAGGCGTCGCTCGCCGCTTCGTCGAGCTCGGGGCGCAGCACCAGCAGCTCGCGGGCACCGGGCGCCTGCTCTTCGCTGCGACGCTTGGCGATGAAGGCGAGGATCGAGCGACTGGCCGCGTCGGCGAAGTGCCAGTCGTCGAACACGACCGCATCGAAGCTCTCGAACGAGAGGGCGTGCCAGCCGCGGGCACAGGCCTCGAAGAAGCGGTTGCGCTCCTCGTCCGAGCGGATTGGCGGCGGCGCGGCCCCGAGCTCCGGCATCACCCGCGCGAGCTCGTGGATGATCCACCCCGGAAGATCTGGCAGCGCCGGTCCCACGAGGGCGCGCAGCGCGCGGGTGAACGACGTATAGGGCAGCTCGGCGTCGCCTGGCCGGCAGCGCGCCAGCGCGTACGGCCCGTGGGCGGCCGCGAAATCGGTAGCCAGCCGGGTCTTGCCGACGCCACCGTCGCCCTCGACGACGATGGTCCGACCGGCAGACCAGGCGGCTTCCAGTCGCCCGACCTCGACGCTACGGCCGACGAAGGGCAGCTGCTCCGGCAAATAGGCCCGCTGCGCGTCGGCTGCCGGGTTGCGCACCACGGGTGCAGCCTCGACGGGAGCCGGCACCGGTGCGGGCGCCGCCGCCGATTCGCGCAGGGCGGCCGCCAGCGCCTCGGTCTCGGCCATCGGTGTGAGATCGAGCTCGGAGCGCAGCAGGGCGCGGCAGCGCTCGTATTGGACAAGCGCCGCTTCGCGCCGGCCGGTCGCGGCCAGCAGCCGCATCGCATCCCGGTGGTGCTCCTCCTGCAAGGGATTGTCGGCGAGCAAGGCCTCGATGCGGTCCAGCGCGCCGGGCAGGTCGCCCGCGGCCTCGCGCCCGGCGAAGGCGGCCCGCAGGGCGAGCCGGCGCCGGTCGGCCAGCTGCTCTCGCTGTTGGGCCAGCCAGTCGTCGAAGGCATCGGCATCACCGAGGGCGAAGCCGTCGGCCGGCGGTCCGCGCCACAGCGCCAGCGCCTCGTCGGCCCGGCCGTCGCGGAGCGCCGTGTCGAATGCAGCGGCATCGCATGCGACGGCGTCGGCCAGGGCGAGGGTGTCGCCATCGGCATGCACGGCGTCGCCAGCGCCGGCCTCACGCAGGCGAGCCAGCTCGCGGCGCAGGTTGCGGCGACCCGTCCCTTCGTCGAGGGAAGGCCAGAGCAGGGCAGCCGCACGCGCGCGCGGCAGCGGCCCGCCGCTGCGGGCCAGGAGCAGCAGCAGCGCCACCGATTTCTTGACCGGCAAAGCCAGGGCAGCGCCGTCGCGGCTCAGTGCCACGGTGCCGAGGATCTTCAAGCCGAGCATGGCTTCGATGATGCCAGTGGACCGGAGGCTCGCAACGCAACCGCAACGCCCGCTGCCTAACGTCCCGTTGCGTTGAAACCCCGCACCGGGGTCTTCGAATCAACCGACGAAATCAGGAGCACGCCATGAATCCCCTACTTCACCGAGCCTGCGGTCTGCTTGCGCTGGCAGGCGCCGGCCTGCTGGCCCCGACGGAGTCCGCCGAGGCCTACTCGCGCGCCATCCACACGAGCGAGATCAACGTCGCGCACCCGCAATACCTGCACGAGACGAGCTCGCAGTTCCGGGTCGAGGGCAAGGACAACGCCGGCAACCTGGTCGGCATCAGCCGCTGCCCTGCGCTCGGCTACAACTGCCCGAGCTCCATCGCCGGCGCCGTCACCAACGTCGTCGTCCTCGAGATCGACCTCGACCGCGAGGAGGTGTTGTCCGAGAAGTGCAAGGGCATCGTCTCGACCGTTCCGCAGTTGCGTTGCGAGAACGGAGACCTCGAGGTGACGCTCAGGGTCCGCATGGGCGAGCTCGTCGTCAAGGTCTCGACCGAAGGCAACAACGGGCCGCTGCTCGACACGACGACCTCGGGCGGCAAGGCGACGCGCTTCGAGTTCCTGGGCAGTCCGACCAACTACTGGGAAACCAATCCCTACTGGAACGATTCGAAGATCAACGCTTACCACTTTCCTGCCGGCAAGTACAAGGTCTACGCGCCCGACCTTGGGCGCCATTGCAAGCCGGTGCAGACCAACCCGGGCGTCGACTTCGACCTCCCGGCTGGAGGAAGGACCACCGTCGAGATCATCTACCGAGGCACCGAGTGCACGGTGCAGATCGCCACCGACGTCGACATCTCCGGCTTGACGATGGCGAGCGACAGTGGTGCGCTCACCTGCGAGGCGAAGGGCCAGGTCGGGGTGGCGTCGACCAAGACCATCTGTACCGGCGTGTTCCCCTTCAACCAGCCGGTCCGCCTCAGCGCCACGGTACCGGCCGGGCTCCAACCTTATTTCGCACGGGTCGGCGCTGGCTGCGACTACTCGCCGGTCGATCGCACCACCTGCAGCTTCACGCCGACCCTGGACCGCAGGGCGGACAACTTCACCAACATTCACATGACGGCCCAGGCCGCCGCCGCGCCGCCGCCTCCTCCTCCGGTGGCGTTGTCGGTCGCCGCCGGGGCCTCTGCGCCTGACGATCGTCCTGCGATGAAGGGCGCCGTCGGCGAGACGATGCTGCAGCTGCGAGCGACGGCCGCCAACGGCACCGCGATGATGTCTTCGCTCACCCTGCAGGCTTCGGGCTCGGGGCGCGACGACATGGACCTGGTCGAAGTGCGCGTCGTCCTCGACGCCAACGGCAACGGCATCGCCGATCCCGGCGAGACCGTCGTCGGGCGCGGCCGTCCCGCGGCAGACAACGGCGTGTTGCGCATCGACTTCGCCAGCCCGGTGGCGGTTTCGAGCGCCACCGACCTGGTCGTCGTCGCCGACATCGCGGCCGTCGTCAACAGCGCGTCGGCTGCGGCCTGGGGCGGGGCCGGCGTGTTCCTGGCCCTCGGCGTCATGGCCTGGCCGGCCGGGCGGCGCCGCCTCGTTCCCGGGCTGCTCGCGATCGCCGTCGTACTGGTCATCACGGCCGGCTGTGGCGGTAGCGACGACGACGCGGTCGATCCGCCAGTCGTCGTCGACCCCCCGGTCAATCCGGTGCCGCCTGCGCCTCCGGTGTTGCTCAGCTACCGGCTCGACGCGACCGCTGCCGAGGCGGTCGACACCTCGACGCCGGCCAACGTCGTGAACGTGGCCGCGCTGCCGGTGATCGGCGCGACGGTGACCGTCGAGAAGTGACGCCGCCATGCTCGAGACCGGCCAGGTTGCTCGGCGTTCAGGACCTGCCGATCGGCGGCGCCATGGTCACCGTCGGCCAGTGACCAGCCTGGCGGGACCGACTGCCAGGCTGTTCCCGGCACAGCGTGCAACGCAACCGCAACGGGCGCGAAATAAGGTCGCCTTGCGCATCGCAAAGGGTCGCGGTCATGCAGCAGATCGGCAAGCAAAGCGGCGAGGGGCTCGAGTTCAGGCTCACGGTCTGGCCGGACGGCGAGGCGGGCTGGCATGCCCGCGTCGTCGCGCCGGACACGACCGAGCTCGAATTCGCGAGCCCGTTCGAGTTGGCCCGCTACCTGGCCTGGCCATGCAGTCCTGCCGCGAGGGTCGAAGGCAAGGGACTGCGCTGATCGACAAACAACGAAGGGAACCTGACATGAATTTGATCTCGACCTGGCCGGCGACTCTGGTGATAGCGGCCGCCGCCGCCTTCCCTCGCGCCGCCGTGGCGGCGCCCGTGGAAGGCTCGCTCATGCTCGACGGCAAGCCGGTCGTGCTGAGCCACGTGCTGGCCAAGCTGCACGACAACGCCGAGGGCGTGGTCGGCAAACCGCTGCTGATCGCGGTCGCCGATCGGCCGATACCGCCGGGAGCGCTCGACGGCCTCGGCGAGACCCTCGCCGGGCGGCTCGCGATCGCGGGCAAGCTGCGTGGCCTGCTGTTTCGCATCGACCCGGCCAAGCCCTACGAAGCCTCGTTGATCGTGCTCGACAAGCCGGAGCAACCCGGGCGCGGCCTCGGCAGCGTCTTCATCGGCTCCAAGGAGCAGCCGGCGATCGAAGGACTGCAGATCGGCGCCGACCGCGTCAGCGCCCGCTTCGTGCGTCCCGCGGGCGGGGCCCAGGCGATCGAGGTCAGCTTCGCGCTGAAGGTCGCGGCGCCGCTTACCCGCGAGCCGGCCATCACGGCCGACCTTGCCGGTCTCGCGGTTCGCGCCAGCCCGCACTACAAGGCGGCGCTGGCCTATGCGGAGGCGATGAAGAAGGGCGACATCGCGGCGCAAAGCCAGCTCACCAGCCGGGCCATGAACGAGCAAATGGCCGGCTCTCCCGTCCCGGCCGCGATGACCGAGCGGCTCAAGGAAGTCGGAGCGACCATGAAGAAGGAGCTGGCGCGAGTGCAACGCATCGTCGAGCGCGGCGATCGCGCCGCGCTGCTGGTCGGCACGCAGACCTGGATCACGATGGTCAAGGAAAACGGCGAGTGGAAATCGGGCGACTGAGCCCGCCGGCCCTGCCGTCCGCCGGGTCAGGCAACGCGGAGCGAATCGACATGAATGACATCACATCCCCGCCGCTGCGCAGGCCCGCAGCCCCGATCGGCCGGCAGATCGAGCTGACGGTCACGGTATGGCTTGGCCGCGCCACCTCGTGGCGCGCCCTGGCGGTGCTGCCCGACGCGACACGGCTCGAATTCCGAAGCCCGTTCGAGCTGGCCCGCTTCGCCGCCTGGCCGATGCGTGCCGAGGCCGAGGCGAGCACCGAGAGCCCGCGCTGATCCGCTCCGCGCGAGGCTCGACGAAGGAGCGATGAACCTGGATTCGCCCGGCGCGCGGCCGGGGCAGCCGCACCGACCCATCGCACATCCGGCGACCCTGACACTCGTCTGCACTACCGGCTGACGCTGCGCCGCCCGTCGCCTCGAGGCGGGCCAGCGGCGCGCTCGCCGGCCCCCAGCAACCGCCGGAGGTGATCCAGGCGTCTACGCTGGCGGCGGCGCGAGCTCGGCATCGACGAAGAAATGAAAGTCGTGCTCGCCGCGCCAGTAGTCGACCTGGAGCCAGGCGCAGATCCGGCCTTCTGGCGTTCGCCATTGTTCGATCCGGCCGATGCCGCCCGGCTTGTGGACCGCCGGGTCGAGATCCTTCGCCGCATGCAGGGTGGCGATGATCGCGGCATAGCTGTCACTGTCCACTTCTCGCATATCGGCCCCCGGCCTCGGCTTCGCCACTCTGGCATCGCCATTGTCATGGGACACGCGAGCGGGCAGCACGCGTCCGTCAGCGCCACTCCAGCTTCCCGTCCCCACATCGCCGGGCCGCAACGGCGCCCGCAACGGCGCCGCAACGGCCTCCCGCGTACCTTGCCGCCATGCCTGAGTCAGTCGAATCGAAGTAGAGCCACTGAGAAGTCATCGAAACCGAACGAGGAGTATTGCCATGAACTGCCGCCATCACCCGCTTCGATCGCTGGAGACGATCGCCCCGATCGCCGTCCCCGCTGCCTGCGGTGGCATTCGGAGAACTTTCATGAGAATCACTTGCCGGTTGGCAATTCGGCATCTCGCCTTCGCCGGCATCGCGCTGGCGTCGAGCGCACACGGACAGACCCACGCCCAGACCCCGTGGTCGGCCGGCATCGAAGCCGGCACGGCCCGGCTGAGCGTGGTGTGCAACGCGCCCGCCTTGCCCTGCGATCGCAGCGGCTATGCATTCGGAGTCTCGGCTGCGTACGCCTTCGACCGGCAGTGGGGAGCGCGCCTGTCGTGGACCGGCACGCGGCGCTACACCGGTTCGGACCGCACAGCATCCGGCATCGACTACGGCGGCGATCTCGAGTTCAACGTGTACGGTGCCGCCGCCACCTGGCGCACGCCGCTGGCGGGTGCACAGCTCGAGCTGCGTGCCGGCCTGGCCGCGGTCGACGGCGACTATCGAGCTCGCGCCGGCGGCGGACCGAGCGCCAGCAAGACCACCGTGCAGCCGCTCGCCGGCATCGCTCTCGAGTACCCGCTCGATGCGCGTTTCGCACTGCGCCTCGATGCGCAGGTCACGCGCGGCAGGGTTGCCAACCTGAGCGGCAACCTGGGCTCGCTCAGCGCCGGCATCGTCGCCCGCTTCTGAGCGCGCTCGATCGCGCGCCTCCATCCGTCAGTTGCACACCCCGAAACGCTTTCGAGAGACACGACCATGACACCGACCAATGCCCGTACCGGACCCTGGCTCGCGCTGCTGCACGCACCGCTTTGCGCGCTGCTCCGCGCACCGCTCTCTTGCGCGCTCCTGATCGCGACGCTCGCCCTATCGCTGGCCGCCTGCGGTGGTTCCAATGCCGATCTGCCGCCGCCGACGGGGCCCAGCCTGATCCAACCGACCGATCAATCGACCCCGGTGGGCGGCAGCGCCACCTTCAACGTCGGCGTGGTCGGGGGCGCAGGTTCGACCGTCCAGTGGCAGCAACTGAACGGTGCGACCTGGACCGATCTCGCCGGTGCCACCGATACCTCGCTCACGATCGCCGGCGCCACGCTGGCACAGAACGGCACGCAATACCGCGCGGTGGTCAGCGTCGGCGGCGGCACCCTCATCAGCAACCCGGCCACGCTCACCGTGACGTCGTCGGCGGTCGCGCCGACCGTGACCACCCAGCCGGCCAACCAGTCGGTGATCGAGCCGGCGACCGCGACCTTCAACGTCACCGCTGGCGGCACCGCGCCGCTCGCCTACCAGTGGCAGCGCCTCGTCGCCGGAACCTGGACCGACATCGCCGGCGCCACGGGCGCCAGCTACACCACGCCCGCCACGGTGCGCGCCAATGACGACGGCGCGCAGTTCAGGGTCGTGATCGGCAATGCGGTCAACTCGGTCACCAGCAACGCGGCGACGCTCACGGTCAGCCTGGCACCGATCGCTCCCGCATTCATCACGCAGCCGGCCGACGCGACCGTCTCGGCGCCTGCGACCGCGAGCTTCACGGTGGCCGTCACCGGTACGCCGACGCCGACGCTGCAGTGGCAGGTGAGCGCCGACGGCGGGGCGACCTGGAACAACGTTTCGACCGGCAGCGGGGCGACGGGCACGACTTACACCACGGCCGCCACCACCACGGCCATGAGCGGCTTTCGCTATCGCGCGCTGGCCGACAACGGCATCGGCTCGACACTCGCCTCCAATTCTGCGCTGCTCACCGTCAATGCCGCGGCGGTGGCGCCGACCATTGCCACGCAGCCGGCGAATCGGACAGTGACCGAGCCGGCCGCCGCGACCTTCAACGTCACCGCCAACGGCACCGGGCCGCTCGCCTATCAATGGCAACGCTTCGTCGGCGG
The DNA here is from genome assembly GCA_039933535.1 of Caldimonas sp. Classification (GTDB taxonomy): domain Bacteria; phylum Pseudomonadota; class Gammaproteobacteria; order Burkholderiales; family Burkholderiaceae_C; genus Schlegelella_A. Next base: position 10,326 of record JBDTNU010000029.1, read on the forward strand.
CACGTGGACCAACATCACGGGGGCGACCAGCGCCGCCTACACCACATCGGCGACCGTGCGTTCCAACGACAACGGCGCTCAATTCAGAGTGGTGATCACCAACGCGGTCGGTTCGGTCACCAGCAACGCGGCGACGTTGACGGTGCTTGCAGTCACGTCGAAGGCGTGGGGCGCGTTCCAGTCCATCAGGACCGGGGGCGGCGATACCACGACCAACGCGGAACTGGCCCTCGACAACAGCGGCAACGCGCTGGTGGTGTGGGGGCATGAATTGAGCCCCAGCATGGGCCGCGTCGACATCTGGTCGAACCGCTACGCCGTCGGCAGCGGTTGGGGCACCGCCCAGGTGATCGAGACCAACGATTCGTCGAGCACGGGCAACCGGCAGCCGCAGATCGCGGCCGATGCCGCCGGCAATGCATTGGCGGTGTGGGCCCAGTCCGACGGCACTCAGGTCAGCATCTGGGCCAACCGCTACGTCGCCGGCAGCGGCTGGGCCACGGCCGAGCTGATCGAAACCGGCAATGCGGGCGCGGCGGCCTTGCCGAATATCGCCATCGACGTCGGTGGCAATGCGCTGGCGGTGTGGTCGCAGTCGGACGGCACGCGCTACAACGTATGGTCCAACCGCTACACCGCCGGCACTGGCTGGGGCACGGCCGAGCTGATCGAGACCGACAACGCGGGCGACGCCGCCAGGTTCTCCGCGCCGGAGATCGCCTTCGATCGCAGCGGCAACGCGCTCGCGGTTTGGGAGCAGTCCGACGGCACGCGCACCAACATCTGGTCGAACCGCTACACCGCGGGCGCCGGCTGGGGCACCGCCCAACTGATCGAGACCGACAATGCCGGCCGGGCGCTCAACCCGAGCCTCGCCTTCGACGGCAGCGGCAATGCGCTCGCGGTCTGGGAGCAATCGGACGGTACGATCAACAACATCTGGTCGAACCGGTACGCCGCGGGCGTCGGTTGGGGCACCGCGCAGCTGATCGAGACCGACGACGCCGGGAACGGCGCCACCGACGCGCATGTCGCGTTCGATGGCAGCGGCAACGCGCTGGCAGTCTGGACACAACGCGACGCCGGGAACCGCAATTTCCTCCAGTTCAACCGCTACTCGGCCGGAGTAGGCTGGGGCACTGAAGCGACCGCCGCGACGAACCCGGTGGGCATCCCGGGTCCCTACGGCGCGCGATTCGCGTTCGACAGCAGCGGCACGGCGCTGGCGGTGTGGAACACGAGCGACGGAACGAACAGCCTGGTCGCCTTCGGTCGCTATACCGCAGCCGGCGGCTGGAGCGTCATCGGCGTCGCCGGCGGCACGTTTGCCCAGGCGGTCATCCCGCGGATCGCCGTCGACAGCAACGGCAATGCGGTGGCGGTCTGGCTGCAGAACGCGGCCGCGGCGGGCAACAGGGGGAACTTCAGCGTCTGGGCCGCCCGGTATCAGTAGGGCTCGAAAGCTTCACCGGAAGCCTTCGACTGTGGTGACCGACCTCGCCAACCCGTGGCATCAGGCCTGGCCGCGCCTGAACGCCGCTTCCTGCGCGGGGTGATCGCGCAGGGTCGAGGCCAGCCGCTCGACGCAGGCGGCGTGTTCCGCCGTCGCCTCGAGCGGAACGCCGGCGACGCCTTCGCGTGCCGCGGAGGCCAGTGCCGCGCGCAGATCCAGCACCGCCAGCGCATGCTCCGGCAGCGCGACCAGCGTCGCTGCGACGGCGCGCTGGGTGGCGTCGCCGAGCGCGCCGCGTGCCGCCTCGGCGCGGACGCGCAGCGCGAGCCCACGCGCGCGCAACTCCGCGTTGCTGCCGGATGCGTTGTCGGCCGGGACGAGGGCCAGCGCGGCGTCGGCGTCGCCCTCGGCGAGCGCGATGGCGGCACGCGCCTGGCCATAGCGCACGCGCACCTGTTCCTCGACCAGGCCACCGGCGGCGTCGAGCCGGTCGAGCGCGAGCGCCGCGGCGGCGGGGCGGCGGTCGTGCAGCTCGGCCCGGCCGAGCGCGACCCACATCGAGCTCGCCGCATTGGTCAGTTGCCTGAGCACCGCCGCATCCAGCGAATCGAACAGCGCGCGAGCTCGACCCAGCTCGCCCAGGATCGCGAAGCTCTCGGCGACGCCCGCCAGAACGAGGATGCGGACCGTGGGCTCGTTTTGCGCAAGCGCCTCTTCGACGGAGAGCTGGCCGAGCCGCCATGCCTCGCCCAGGTCGCCGAGGGCGTGCAGCGATTCGGCGATGGCGAGCCGCAGCATCGCGGTCAGCGGCCCGGGCTGCATCGGTGGCTGCAGGTTCCAGGCGCGATGCGCCGCTTCGAGCGCTCGTGCCGGCAGGCTCTGCGCGGCATAGGCGTTGCTCAGGTTGTAGAGCGCGGCACGCTCGGTGCGCACGAAGCCGAAGCGCTCGCAGTCGTCGACGGCGGCGCGCAACTCCGCGATCGCTGCGTCGACGTCGTCCATCTGCAGCAACTGGAGGCCGCGCCGGTAGCGGCTGCGCGCGATGCCGTGCCGGTTACTGGTGCGTCGGCTCAGCGCCAGGGCGGCGCCAGCGAACTCGAGCGCCGAGGCGACGTGTCCGGCGTCGTGCTCGCATACGAAGGCAATGTCGAGCAGCTCGATCCGGTCCGCGTCGAGGAGCTGAGGCATCGCCAATGCGTCGCGTGCGGCGGCCAGGGCCTCGTCGATCCGGCCGAGCTCCTTCAGGGTCATGCAGCGGACGCGCCGGTAGCGCGCACGCAGGGCGGGGTCCTCGGGCTCGGGGCGGGCATCGAGCTCGGGCAGCACGAGGTCGCAGCGGCCGGCGAAGATCAGTGCGAAGGCGCGCGCCAGCGTCGCCTGGGTGCGCTCCTCCGGCGACAGCTGATCGCCGTCGATGAGCTCGCGCAGGCGCTCGGCCTGTTGTTCGACAAGGTCCAACTGCGCACGCTGCGAAGCGGCACGGCTGAGGCGCTCGCGAAGGACAAGTTCCTCGCCGGCACTGGTGCCGTCGTCGAGCGCGCGCGTCCACTGGGCGATCGCCTCGCCGAGCGCGTGCAGGCGTTCGGCCTCGTCGCCGGCGACGAGTCGATGCCGGACCGCACGCCTCGTGTCGCCGCTCGCCTCGTGGTGCGCCGCGATCACCGCCGCCGGCGCCCGTGCCTGTTCGGCTGCCAATGCCAGGCGACGATGGACGAGCCGACGCCGCTCGGCGCTGAGTGAATCGGCGAGGGCCTGGCGGACAAGATCGTGCGCGAAGGAGAAGCCGCCTTCGTCGCGTTCGTGAAGAAGACTGGCCGCAACGGCTTCCTCGATCGCGAAGACCGCGTCGAGCTCCGTGAGCGCGCAAGCCGGCGCGAGCAGCCCGGGCTCGAACGGCTCGGTGGCGATGGCGGCGGCCTCGAGCAGTCGCTGGCTGGACACCGAAAGGCGGCGAACGCGGGCGAGCACCGCGTCGACGACGCTGGCCGGCATCGACAGCTCGCGGTAGTCCTCGGTCGCGTCGTCGTAGGGCGTGTGCCAGTCGCCCGCCGCATCGGCGACGAGCAGCCTCGTTTCCATCAGGTGGCGCAGCGTCTCGGCGAGAAAGAAGGCGTTGCCGCCCGTGGCGCGCTCGAGTCGGGCCGCGAAGCGCACCGGTCGGCTGGCGCCCGAGAGGCGCTCGACCAGCTCGAGCACGGCGCTGCCCGGCAGCGGCTTCAGCACGAGATGCACGGCCTCCGTGGCCGCGATCAGGCCGCGCAGCGCCTCGCGCGCCGATGCCGCCAGCTCGGGCCGCACCAGCAGCCACTCGCGCGCGCCGCCGCGGGCAGCGCCGGCCTCGTGGCGGCGCTGCGCGACCGAGGTGAGCAGCGCCACGCTGGCGGCGTCTGCGAAGTGCCAGTCGTCGAGCACGATGGCGTCGAAGCTGTCGTCGGCGAGCCCTTGCCAGGCCTGCGCACACGCCTCGACAAAGCGGGCGCGCTCTTCCTCCGAGCGGATCGCGTCGGGCGCGGCGCCGAGCTCGGGGACGAGACGGGCCACCTCCGACACCACCCATTCGGGTACAGCCTCCAGCGCCGGCGTCGGCCCCATGAGGACGCGCAGGGCGCGCGTGAATGCCGAGTACGGCAGCTCGGCGTCGCCAGCCCGGCAACGCACCAGCGCGTAAGGTCCGTGGGCGGTCGCGAAATCGGTGCAGAGGCGCGTCTTGCCGACGCCGCCTTCGCCCTCGACGACGACGGTCCGGCCAGCTTGCCAGGCGTCCTCGAGCCGCGCCGTCTCGTCGGCCCGGCCGACGAAGGGAAGAACCGCGGGCAAGCGGACCGCCACCGGCGCGAGGCGAACGGTGGCGGTGTTCGATGCGGGCGTCCCGGCATCCGCCGCGGGAGGCATTGCGTGGACCCCGCGCAGCGCCGCCGCGAGGGCCTCGGTCTCGGCCATCGGTGCCAGGCCGAGCTCGTCGCGCAGCAATGCGCGGCAGGTCTCGTACTGAGCCAGCGCCGCCTCGCGGCGGCCGCATGCGGCGAGCAGGCGCATCGCATCGCGATGGTGGGTCTCCTCCAGTGCGTCTTCGTCGAGCAAGGTCCGGACGTGGGCCAGCGCCGCATCGACGTCGCCGCGCGCCTCGCTGGCCGCGGCGGCGTCGCGCAAGGTCTGGCGCCGTTTCAGGCGCAGCCGATCACGCTCGGTGGCGAGCCAGTCGTCGAAGCCGTCGGCCTCGCCGAGCGCGAGCCCCTCGGCGAGCGGGCCGCGGCACAGCGCGAGCGCCTGCTCGGGCCGGCCTTCGCGCAACGACGCGTCGAAGGCATCGACATCGCAGGCGACGCCGTCGGCCAGCGCCAGCTTGTCGCCGTCGCTGCGCACGACGTCGGCGGCGCCGGCGTCGCGCAGGCGCGCCAGCTCGCGACGCAGGTTGCGCCGGCCGAGCGTCTCCTCGAGCGCGGGCCAGAGCAGCGCGGCGGCGCGCGCGCGCGGCAGCGCGCCGCCGCTGCGCGCCAGCAGCACGAGCAGAGCGAGCGACTTTCTGACCGGCAAGGCCAACGGGGCGCCATCGCGTTGCAGCAGCACCGGACCGAGGAGGAAGAGCCCGAACATGCAACCGATGATGCCAGCGGCGGCCGCCACCCCCTGCAACGCCTGCGCGGCGCCGCTGCAACGCCACCGCAACGCGCCGCTCCTAAGGTCGCACCGCGAATCGCCAACGGAGTCGCGGGTCATGCAGGAAGTCGTCAAGTCGAGCGAAGCAGGGATCGAGTTCAGGCTCACGGTGTGGCTGGGCCACGAGACGCGCTGGCACGCCCGCGTCGTCTCGCCCGACGCCAGCGAGCGCGACTTCGACAGCCCGTTCGAGCTGGCTCGCTACCTGGCCTGGCCCGCATCGACTCGCGAGGGCAACAACCGTGGCCTGCGCTGAAGTCGCTTTCGGTTGCGCCGCACATTCACCACGGAGAGCTTTCATGAACCCTGTCCTGCCCCGCGTCCTGGCGACGCTGCTCGTCGCCACCGCTGCTCTTGTCGCGCCGGCGTCGGTGCATGCAAGTTCGAGAGGATCGTTCGTCGCCACGCCGCAAGGCCTGCAGCCGTCGATCGCGCAGGAGACGATGAGCAAGTTCCGCGTCGAGGGCTACAGCAATTCCAACGTCCTGATCGGCACGCGCGAGTGCAGCGTGCTGTCGGCCTGCAACAGCTTCTTCGTCGGCGCCGCCAAGAGCGTCGTCGTGCTCGACCTCGACGCCACTCGCGAAACAGTCGTCGGCGAGACCTGCAAGGGCGTGCGCTCGACCGTGCCGCAACTGCGTTGCACGGATGGCGACCTGGTGGTGTCGCTGCAAGTCCTGGCCGGCCAGGTCGTCATTCGTGTCACGACACCCGGCGGTCGGCCCGTGCTGGATGGCACGAGCACGCAGACACCGACGCGCTTCGAGTTCGCCGAAGACGCGACGAAGTCCCGCACGATCGGCGGCAATTGGTTGCAGCAAGGCACCGGCAACGTCTACAACTTTCCGGCCGGTGCCTACAAGGCTTTCGCTCCCGACCTCGGCCGTCACTGCAAGCCGATACAGACGAATCCGGGCGTCTTGTTCACCGTGCCGGCGGGAGGCAGCACGACGCTCGACATCCAGTACCGCGGCACCGAGTGCACCGTCCAGGTCACGGCCGATGTGGCGAACGTGACGGTGGGCAGCGACGTGGCGCCGTTCGACTGCAAGACCACGAGCCCGGTCGGCCGCCCCGAAGTCAAGACCGTCTGCACAGGCCTCGTGTCGTTCAACGTGCCGCTGCGTCTGAGCGCGACCGCGCCGGCTGGGTCCGACCCGTACTTCGAGTGGGTGAACAACACCTGCTCGCGCCTGCCGCTCGACCGTACCCATTGCGAGTTCACGCCCGTCTACGACTACACGGCCAGCCCCTCGGCGACCGATATCCATCTGTCGGCGCGTGCATCGGGCACGCCACCGCCGCCGCCGGATCCGGCAGTCCTCGCCGTCGAGAAGGGCGCGGCGTCGCCCGCCGACGGGGTCGCGGTCAAGGGCACGACCGACGTGCCGATGCTGCAGCTCAGGGCGTCGACCGACAACGGTCGCTCGATGCTGCAGTCGCTGACGTTGCGCGCCTCGGGCAGAGGACGGGACGACCTCGACCTGCTGATGGTCAGGCTGGTCGTCGACGCCAACGGCAACGGCCAGGCCGATCCCGGCGAGACGGTCGTCGCCCAGGGGCGGCCGAGCGCCGACGACGGAACGCTGCGGCTTGATCTGGCCGGCGGGCTGGATGTCTCGGCGGCGACCGATCTGATCGTCGTCGCCGACCTGGCTACCCAGATCACGAGCGCTTCGGCTGCCGCCTGGGGAGGCACCGGCGTGATCCTCGCCCTGGGCTTGATGGCATGGCCGGCCGGCCGCCGAGTGCGGCTCGTGCCGGCGCTCGCGGCGGCGGTGCTTCTGATCGCCGTGGCGGCCGGTTGCGGCGGCAGCGACGCGATCGATGCGCCGGTGGCCGACGACCCGCCGGTTGCGCCGCCCACTCCGCCGGCGCCGCCCGTCCTGCTGACCTACAGGCTCGACCTCACGGCGGTCGAGGCGGTCGAAACGTCGACACCGACCAAGACGCTCAATATTTCGGCCATGCCGATCGCGGGCGCCGTCGTCACCGTCCAGCAATGATCCAGGGAGGAGACATGACGCAGACGACACGCATCGCCGGCATGGCTCTGCAGAGCTTCGCGGTCGCCCTCTGGCTCGTCGCCTGCCAAGCGGCGGCGATGGCCGCGCCGGTCGAAGGAACGGTGACCTTGAATGGCCAGCAGATCCGCATCAGCCACGTCGCGGCGCAGATGCACGACAACGTCGAGGGCGTAGTCGACATGCCGCTGCGCATTGTCTTCAGCGACCGGCCGCTGCCGCCGGGCGCCCTCGATGGCGGCATGGCGCTCGGCGTGCACCAGCTTGCGCGCGCCGGCCAGCTGCGCGGGCTGATGCTGCGCATCGATCCGGCCAAGCCCAACCAGGCCTCGCTGGTCCTGCTCGACAAGCCGGCCGATGCGCGCACCGGGCTCGCCTTCGCGTCGGTCTCGAGCTCCAATGAGCCGGCCATCGCCGGGCTGAAGATGAGCGGCACGTCGGTCTCGGGCTCGCTCGTCAAGGCCGAGTTCGGCGAGCCGCCCGCCGCGCTTTCCTACTCGCTCAGGTTCGACACGCCGCTCTTGCGCGAGCCTGCCGTGACGGCCGATCTGCAGGCGCCGGCGCTGCAGTCGAGCGTCGAGTTCAAGCTCGCATCCGCCTACGCCGAGGCCATGGCACGGGGCGACCTCAAGGCGGTTCGCGGCGCGGCCAGCAAGGCGATGCGCGCGGAGATCGATGCCATGGTCGCGGCGGCGGGCGAGAGCGTCGCCGTGGAGCGGATGAAGAAGGGCGGCGTCGCCGCCCGGGCGCAGCTCGCGAAGTTCAAGCGCATGGTCGAGCGCGGCTCGCGCGCGATGCTGGTCGTCGACAACGACCGGTACCTGACGCTGTCGAAGGAAGACGGCGAATGGAAGATGGGCAGCTGAGCGCCCGGCTGGCTGCGGTCCGGGCCGACAAACTCAGCGGTCGAGGCGCAGCGTGCAGGTCGTGACGGCGGGCAGCTTGTCGCCGAGGATGAACACCGTGTAGACGTTCCCCGAGTTGAGCGTGATCGTGTTCGACACGCAGATCTGCGTCACGCCGACCGTCACTTCGAGGTGGGCCAGGGCGGCGCTGGCGGGAACCTGCGCGTAGGCCGACGCGGTGCCGAACATCGCGCCGTCGCCGACGTTGTCGAAGTCGTCGGTGAGCACTGCGGTGCTGCCGCCCGGCAGCCCGTTCATGCCGTTGACGAGGCGCAGCTTGACCGGGTTGGTCGTGCTCGCCGAGGCCGAGTTGTCGTCGGCGATCAGCACTGGCGCCGACGAGGCGTCGCCCGTGACGAGCAGCGTCAGGTCGGCGCCCGGCGCCGCGTCGAGACTGGCGACGTTCAAGGCGGCCACGCCGCCGACCGTCATGTCGATCGTCAGCGGCCCGGCCGGCACGATCTTGTAGTTGCCGACCGATGGCGCGATCAGCCCGGTTCCGAGCGGAACGCCGTTGACGTTGGCGATGACGGCGGCCGAATTGGCCGCGCCGACCGCCAGCCGGATGCGCGCCGAGCCATTCGGTGCCGCGGTCAGCGTCGACTGCTGGTTGAGCAGCAGCCCGTTGAGCAGGACGCCGCCGTCGGTCGGCGTCAGGATCACGGTGACGATCTGCTGGTCCTTCAGCGTCACCGCCGGGATGTCGAGGCGCAGGTCGGTCTTGTCGCCGGCGGTGGTGATGCAGATGTGATAGCTGGTGCCGGCGCCGGTCGCGTTGGCCTGCGCGTACGTGGCCTGCAGGCCCGAGACCGCTGCCGCGATCGGCGCCGAGAACGAGGTCGCGAGCGAAGAACAGGCGCTGGCGACGAGGTAGGCGTCGACGCTGGCGACGTCGCTCGTGGCCGCGTTGAAGAAGCGCAGCTTGGCCGTGCCCGAGCTGGGCGCGCCTTCGTCGTCGGAGAGAAAGACGGTCGCCAGCGTGCCGCCGGCGGTGTAGGCGACGATCGTGAAGTGATCGTCCTTGGTGACATTGCCGGTGAGCGTGGCGGCGGTCACGCCCGTGGTCCCGTCGGCGACGTTGAACGTGTGGCTGCCCTTGTCGAGATCGACGTAGCCGCCGGCCGCGTTCCTGGCGACGCCGGCCGAGATCTTGGACGAACCGTCGTAGAGATCGAGGGTGGCGAAGGCGCCGGTCGCGTTGACCAGGCGCACACCGCCGCCGTTGACCAGGCTGCCGCCGCCGCAGCCGCCGAGAGCGGCCACCGCGGCGAGGCAGGTGGCGAAGAGTTTCAGTTCGTTTTGCACGCGCATTCCCCGGCAACTACATCAACAGGTGCTCGCCGGCGTTGTCGCCGCCGAGGATCACGTAGTTGACCTTGCGGATGTCGGC
>JBDTNU010000030.1:0-19659 GCA_039933535.1 Caldimonas sp.
CGTCGGCCTGCTGGATGTGCTTCGAGAACATCCAGCCGTAGCCGCGCTCGTAGCGCGGTGGTGGCGGCGTCCATGCGGCCTTGCGGCGCGCCAGCTCTTCGTCGCTGACTTCGAGATGGATGCGCCGCGCCGCCACGTCGACCGAGATCAGGTCGCCGGTGCGCAGGAGCGCGAGCGGCCCGCCGATGTAGGCCTCGGGCGCGACATGCAGGATGCAGGCGCCGTAGCTGGTGCCGCTCATGCGTGCGTCGGAGAGGCGCAGCATGTCGCGCACGCCCTGCTTCAACAGCTTCTTCGGGATCGGCAGCATGCCCCATTCGGGCATGCCGGGGCCGCCCTGAGGGCCGGCGTTGCGCAGCACGAGGATGTGGTCGGCGGTGACCTCCAGGTTCTCGTCGTCGACGGCCGCGCGCATCGACGGATAGTCGTCGAACACGAGCGCCGGACCGGTGTGGCGCAGGTACTGCGGCGCGCACGCACTGGGCTTGATGACGCAGCCCGAAGGCGCGAGGTTGCCGCGCAGCACGGCGAGCGCGCCTTCCGCATAGATCGCCTTGTCCAGTGTGCGGATCACGTCGTCGTTGTAGACGGCGGCGCCGGCGATGTTCTCGCCCAGCGTCGCGCCGGTGACCGTCATGGCATCGGCCTTCAGATGGCCGCCGAGCCGGCTCATCAACGCCGGCAATCCGCCGGCGTAGAAGAAGTCTTCCATCAGGTAGGTGTCGCCGCTCGGCCGGATGTTGGCGATCACCGGCACCTCGCGGCTCGCCTTGTCGAAGTCGTCGAGGCCGATGTCGAAGCCGGCGCGGCGCGCCATCGCGACGAGATGGATGATGGCGTTGGTCGAGCAGCCCATCGCCATGGCGACGACGATCGCGTTCTCGAACGAGGCACGGCTGAAGATCGCCTTCGGCGTGAGGTCGTCCCACACCATGTCGACGATGCGGCGCCCGCACTCGGCCGACATGCGGATGTGGCCGGCGTCGGCCGCCGGGATCGAAGACGCGCCGGGCAGCGTCATGCCGATCGCTTCGGCGATCGCCGTCATCGTGCTCGCCGTGCCCATCGTCATGCAGGTGCCGTGGCTGCGCGCGATGCCGCCCTCGACGCCGATCCATTCGGTCTTCGTGATGTTGCCGGCGCGGCGCTCGTCCCAGAGCTTCCACGCGTCCGAGCCCGAGCCGAGGATCTGGCCCTTGTAGTTGCCGCGCAGCATCGGCCCGGCGGGCAGATAGATGCAGGGATAGCCGGCGCTGGTCGCGCCCATCAGCAGGCCGGGCGTGCTCTTGTCGCAGCCGCCCATCAGTACCGCGCCGTCGACCGGATGGCTGCGCAGCAGCTCCTCGGTTTCCATCGCCAGAAAATTGCGATAGAGCATGGTCGTCGGCTTGACGAAGCTTTCCGACACCGAGATCGCCGGCAGCTCGACCGGAAAGCCGCCCGCCTGCAATACGCCGCGCTTCACGTCCTCGACGCGTTGCTTGAAATGCGCGTGACAGGGCTGCAGGTCGGACCACGTGTTGATGATGCCGATCACCGGCTTGCCGACCCAGTCGGCGGGCGCGTAGCCCATTTGCATGATGCGCGATCGGTGCCCGAACGAGCGCAGGTCGTCGGGGGCGAACCAGCGCGCGCTGCGCAGCGATTCGGGGGTGCGTCTCGTCATTCCTGTCTGTCTCCCGGCACGGATGTTCGCAGGTTCGTCTACTGCACCTGGAGCTTGGCCGCCTTGGCGATGCGTGCGGCCGACTCCATCTCGGTCCGGATGTAGGCGTTGAAGGCCTCGGGCGTCATCGGCAAGGGCTCGGCGCCGAGCTGCGTCAGGCGCTCCTTGACCTCGGGCGAAGCGAGTGCCTTCACCGCCTCGTCATGCAGGCGGCGCACGACGGCCGGCGGCGTCTGGCTGGCCACGATCATGCCGACCCAGAAGGTGTACTCGGAGGCGGGCACGCCGGCCTCGACGGTGGTCGGTACCTGCGGCAGCGTCGGCGCGCGCGAAGGCGTGCTGACGGCGAGCGCCTGCAGCTTGCCGTCCTTGATCAGCGGCAGCGCCGATGAGAGCGGCGAGAAGTACCAGTCGATGCGGCCGGCCATGACTTCGTTGAGCGCCTCGGGCGTTCCCTTGAAAGGGATGTGCAAGGCATCGATGCCGGCCTGCAGCTTGAACTTCTCGGCGTTGAGGTGCGTCGCGCTGCCGTTGCCCGCGGAGCCGTAGTTGAGCGCACCGGGCTTCGCCTTGGCCGCCGCGATCACGTCGGCCACCGTCTTCCAGCCGCGCGAAGGCGACACGACCATGACGTTGGGCAAGGCCGCCAGCGGCGTCACGCCGGTCAGGTCTTTCAGCGTGTCGTAGGGCAGGTTGGCGTAGATCGCGGGGTTGAGTGCGTGGCCCGACGAATGGACCAGCACGAGGTAGCCGTCGGCCTCGCCCTTGGCGACTGTGCCGGCCGCGATCGTCCCGCCCGCGCCGGGCCGGTTGTCGACGATGATCGATTGGCCCATGTTGCGGCCCATCACCTCGCCGAGGGTGCGGGCGATGATGTCGGTGCCGCTGCCCGGCGTGAACGGCACGACGAAGTGGATCGGCTTGGTCGGATAGCTTTGCGCTGCGGCGCTGCCGGCGGCGAAAAGGTTGACGGCGACGAGGGCGGCCGTGACGAGCGTTCTCATGGGGTGATGTCTCCGTGGATGAGCGTTCCGGCGCGGTCGCTCGCGCTCAGTGCGCCAGGCCGAGCGCCGATGTGATCTTGCGGCCCGAGCGGTTCAGCGCCGCGAGCAAGGGCGGCAGGTCGACGCCGAGCAGGGTGCCGCCGCGCTTCTTCCATGCGCCCGCGACCATCACGCTGTCGACGTTGGCGAGCGACGCCTGGAACACCACCGCGCTGACCGGATCGTGCATCGGCTGCATGTTGAGATCGCCGGCGCGGATCAGCACGATGTCGGCCTGCTTGCCGGCGGCCAGCGAGCCGATGCGTCTTTCGGCACCGAGCATCTTCGCGCCTTCGAGCGTGATCCACGACAAGGCCTCGCGGGTCGTCACGGTCGAGGTCGGCGGAATGCTGCCGTGCGCCTGCCGATGCGCGAAGTTGTCGAGCGCGCGTTGCATGCCGAGCGCAATGCGGGCCTGCGTGATCATGTCGCCGCTGAGCACGCTTTCGAGGTCGACGCCGAGCGAAGGCGCGCGGCCGAAAGAACGCAGGCGGCCGGTGATCGGATGACCATGGCCTTGCGACATCTCGCTCTCGGCGGCCGCCGAAAAGCTCATGCCGAGCTCGCAGAAACGCTTGAGCTGCGCGTCGCTCAGGGCGTGGCCGTGCACGATGTTGACGTGCGGACCGAGCAGTCCTTCGGCCTCGAGCCGGTCCCAGCCCTCGGGCGTTCGCGCCGGGCCGCCGCCCTGGTGCATCGAGGCGACGACGCCGAGCTCGCGCGCCATCCTGAAGTCGTGCAGCGCGACGTCCAGCGTCGAGTAGTGCGGGCCGAGGACGGCCGCGCCGATCTGGAGCAAGGGGTTGCCGTGATGGCGCTCGATCAGGCGCTCGAGCTCGGCGCGCGGATGCGGCACTTCCCAGAACGGTCGCTCGCCGGGCTTGGGATCGGGCTTCGGCGTGCCGTGCAGGAAGGTCGCGCGAATGCCCGACTGCAACAGGCCGTCGATGGCCGCGTCGTTGTGCTGCGGCGTGCGGTTGTTGTGGCACCAGTCGACCAGCGTGGTCGTGCCGCAGTTGAGCTGGTTCAAGGCGCCGACCAGCGTCGCGATGTGCAGGTCCTCGGGTGCGAAGGCCGTCGCCAGGCCGGCGTGCATCTTGGCGAAGTACTCGGGCAGGGTCCAGTTCGCGGCCACGCCGCGCAACGCCGTCTGCCAGGTGTGCATGTGGGCGTTGACGAGCCCCGGAATGGCGATGAAGCCGTCGGCCTCGACCACGTCGCAGTCGCCGACTTGCAGCGACGGCGCGATCTCGACGATGCGCTCGCCATCGATCAGGATGTCGCCGCGCGGCAGGTCGCCTTGCGCGTCCATCGTGACGACGCTGGCGCCGCGGATCAGGGTGCGTCGCGCCGCCATCTCAGCTCTCCAGCCCGTCGCTCAGCTTGACGTTCTCGGACGTCAGCTCGAGCCCGGCGTCGCGCGCCGTCTCCAGCAGCAGGATCGCGAAGTCGACGTTGTCGTGGCCGCGGCCGACCATCCGCGCCACCGATTCGCGCGTGGCCGCGGCGGCCGGCATCGCCACACCGTATTTCTTGGCGGTGGCCATGCCCAGGTCCATGTCCTTGAGCAGCAGCTTGGGCGTGAACGTGACCTGGTCGAACGTCAGGTTGGTGAGCGTCGGCGACTTGTAGCGCGTGTACATCGAGCCGAGCACCGAGTCGTTGATGCTTTCGAGAAACACGTGGCGCGGAATGCCGGCCTTCTCGGCCAGCACCGTGATCTCGCACAGGTTCTGGATGACGACGCCGAACATCGTGTTGTGGGCGATCTTCCAGATCCGCGCCAGCTCGCCTTCGCCCACCCACATCACCTTGCGCGCCATCGACTTCAGGTGGGGCTCGGCCAGGTCGTACAGCGCTTTCGGGCCCGAAGACACCATCAGCAGCTTGCCTGCCTTGGCGACCTTGGCGTTGCCCGAGACCGGCGTGCACAGATAGGCGACGCCCAACGCCTCGAGGCGCGTGCGGATCTCGGCCGAGCCCTCCTGCGAGATCGAGGAGCAGTCGACGACCACCTTCGGCTTCATCGCCCCGGCAACCAGGCCGTGCTCCGCGAACAGCACTTCCTTCAGGTCGTCGGTGGTCGAGACCATCGTGAACACGATGTCGCAGCTCGCCAGCGCTTGCCGGTTCGCGGCCACGTCGGCGCCGTACTCGACCAGCGGGTCGGCCTTGCTGCGCGTGCGGTTCCACACCGTGACGGCGTTTCCACCCTTGAGCAGGCGCTTGACCATCGCCTCGCCCATGCGGCCCAGGCCGATCCATCCCAGACTGTCCGACATCCGTCTTCCTTCTTCGTTGCGCGGAGTGGCGAGAATGCCGCAATTGTCCAGCGTGCGCACGGAGCGCCGGCGGACGCGGCAAGGAGCGAATGATGAGATCGACAGGACGATACCGGGGCACGGCGTGGCATGCAGTCGCGGCAGCACTCACGCTGGCCGTGCCGGCACTCGTTGCAAGCACGAGCGCGGCCGCAGCCGACGTGCTCTCGCCGGCCCGCGTTGCCGAGATCCTCGCCAGCCCCGAGCGCACCGACGCCGACCGGACCAACGATGTGCGGCGCAAGCCCTACGAGATGCTGAACTTCATCGCCATTCGTCCCGGCATGGTGGTGCTCGACCTGAGCGCGGGCGGCGGCTACACGAGCGAGCTGCTGGCGCGCGCCACGGGCCCGACCGGCCGCGTCTATGCGCAGGTGCCGCCGCGCGTGCCGAGGCCCTCGCCGGCCGAGCCCGAAGGCGGGGCAGCGCCGATGGCGGCCGCACCCACGCCGGCCAGCGCCGCCGCCCCGCCGGCCGTGCCGGCCGTGCCGGCAGGACTTGCGGCACGGGCGAAGCGGCTCGACAACATCGTCGCCGTCGTCCAGCCTTTCGAAGACCCGGTTCCCGCGGCGAGCGCGTCGAATGGCCTCGACCTCGTCACCCTGATGTTCAACTACCACGACCTCGGCCACATGGGCGTCGATCGCGCGCGCATGAACCGCGCCGTGTTCGCGGCGCTCAAGCCGGGGGGTCTCTACGTCATTGCCGATCACTCGGGGCGTCCGGGCACCGGCATCTCCGAGTCGGGCACGCTGCATCGCATCGACGAAGCTTTCCTTCGTCAGGAGGTCGAGAGCGCCGGCTTCAGATCGGCCGGGTCGGGCAACTTTCTGCGCAACCCGGCCGACCCGCGCGACCGCAACACGCCCGAGCCGCCGCAGCCGAAAGACGAATTCGTGCTGAAGTTCGTCAAGCCCTGAGCGCCGGCGCGGCCGGTCGAAATGCCAGCGCCCCGACCAGCGCGCACGCGGCCAGCGTCCACACGATGACGGCGCCCGAGGGCAGGTCGAACAAGGCCGACAGCGCAAGGCCGATCGCGTAACCCAGCGCGCCGACCGCATAGGCGATGCCGTAGCGCCGCCGTCTGGCGTGGGCACGCGTCGCGAGCGCCGGGATGATCAGGCTCGAGAACACGAGGTAGACGCCGACGAGCTGCACCGACGCGGTGACCGCGAGTGCGAACGCCGCGTAGAAGCCGAAGCGGCCGAGCCGCTCGACCCAGCCGAGCCAGAGCGCGGCCAGCAGCAGCGCCGAGAGTCCGCCGAGCCACATCAGCTGCGTCGTGTTGACCCACAGGATCTGGCCGACGAGCAGATCCTTGAGGTGCTCGCCGCCATGCGGGTTGCCGGACAGCATCAGGATGCCGGCGCACGCCGCCAGGATGAACATCACGCCGATCAGCGCTTCCTGCTGCTGCGGTGCGCGCCGTTCGGTCCAGGTCAGCAACCAGGCGCCGAGCAAGGCGGCGCAGACGGCGGAGACCTGCACCGCGATGCCGCCCTCGGGCAGCCCGAAGGTGTCGGCGGCGATCACGCCGAGTCCGGCGATCTGCGCGATCGCGAGATCGATGAAGACGATGCCCCGGTCGAGCACCTGCATGCCCATCGGCACGTGCGTGGCGAGCACGAGGAGCCCTGCGATCAGCGCCGGGCCGAGGATGCCCCAGTCGAGCGCGCTCCAGTTCATGGCTTGGCGGTTTGCGCCGCGAGCAGACGCGCGACGGTGTCGTCGAAGAGGCCGAACAGGTCCTTGGCGGCGTCGCTGCCGCCGACGGTGAAGGGGATCTTCACGGCCGGGATGCTGGCGTTCTTGCTCAGCCATTCCGAGGGGCGCGGGTCCTGGTAGGCCGAGTACAGGACCATGCGCGCCGGCGTGCTCTTCAGCGCTGCGAGCACTTCCTGCAGATGCGACGCCGTCGGCTCGACGCCGGGCTTGGGTTCGAGCACGGCCACCTCCCTCATGCCCAGCCAGTCGTAGAGATAGACGAAGGCCTTGTGCTGCGAAACCACCGGCTCGCCTTTCAGCGGCGCGGCCTGCGCGGTCCAGCGCGCGATCGCCTGTTGCCAGCGCTGAGAGAAGTCGGCCTGGGCCTTGCCGTACTGGGCCGCGTGGCTCGGATCGATCTGCTGCAAGCGCGCGCCGAGGGCCGTCGCCACGAGCGCGATGTTGCGTGGATCGGTCTGGATGTGCGGGTTGCCGGCGGCGTGCACATCGCCCTGCGCGCGGTCGAGCTGGCCGGGCACGTCGAGCTTCCTGACGTAGTCGGCGGCCGCGAAGTTGCCCGGCTGGCCGCTCTGCACCTTGGCGTTGCCCGATTGCTGCAGCAGCACCGGCAGCCAGCCGATCTCGAGCTCGGCGCCGGTGCAGACGACGAGGTCGGCGTTGCGGGCGCGCACGATCAGGCTCGGCTTGGCCTGGATCTGGTGCGGGTCCTGGAGTGCGCTGGTGGCGACCGATACGTCGACCAGGCTGCCGCCGAGCTCCTGCGCCAACGCGCCCCATTCGGGCTCGCAGGCAAAGACGTGAAGCGCGGCTTGGGCCGGCAAGGCCAGCAGCGCAAGCGGCGCTGCGAGCAACGCAAGAAGGGAAGAGCGATTCGTCATGGTGGTGTTCTCGAAAGGGGTCAGTAGCTGTGCGCGCCGTGCGCGCCCAGGCTCATCTGGTATTGCAGGAACAACTGCTTGTCGCTGGCGCCTTCGCGCGAGCGGTCCTGCGCGAGCTGCAAGCGCACGCGCGAGAACTCGCTCGGGTTGAAGTCGACCATCAGGGAGTTCTTGCGCGGCTTGTAGTCGCCGCTCGCGAACGACGCAGCGTTGAGGCCGTAGTCCGGCGTGCCGGGCGCGAGCCGCTCGGTGCGCAGGCCGACCCGCCAGTACGGCATGAACTGCCAGACGCCTTGCACGTACCAGCCCGACTGCGTCGCCTGGTATGCGCCCCGGCTGTCGGCGCCGCCGACGTCGTAGACCAGGCTGCCGGTGCGCGCGCTGCGCAGGTATTCGCCCTGAAGCTTGAAATTGGTCCGGGTCGCATTGCCGTTCGGCGCCCACTTCCAGATCGCATCGGCGATCCAGACGCGGCTGCTGCCGCTGAACGCATCGGTCACCGTGCTGCCGGCGGCGTCCGTGGCGAGCAGGCCCTGGTCGTTGGCCTTCGCGTTCAGGAACGAGAGGCCGGCGCGCCAGCTCTGGCTGTCGCCGATGTCGCCGCCGGTGTGCGCGGTCAAGGCCACCATGCCGGCGCCGTTGCGCCCCGTGTCGCTGCCCGGGAAGCT
The DNA here is from genome assembly GCA_039933535.1 of Caldimonas sp. Classification (GTDB taxonomy): domain Bacteria; phylum Pseudomonadota; class Gammaproteobacteria; order Burkholderiales; family Burkholderiaceae_C; genus Schlegelella_A. The sequence goes on from JBDTNU010000030.1 coordinate 8,302, forward strand.
GCGGCCGCGGCCGACTTCGAGGCCGAGCTCGACGTACTGGTCGAGCGGCGGCAGCCAGGTCAGCTGCAGGCCGTCGTCGTTGTACTGGGTGCCCAGCATCGCCTGGTAGGCGAGCGGGTTGTCGACGAAGTCCCAGGTGTGCGAATGCTGCGGATTGAGATAGCCGACGCCCGAGAAGAAGCGGCCGGCCTTGAGCGCGAAGCCGTTGCCGAGCGACGTGGTCTGCACGTACGCCTCCTCGACCGAGACGCTGTTGTCTGGCTCGATCGCGATGTTGGCGGCGCCGCGCAGCCACGGGTCGACGCTTGCGGCGAAGCCGAGCTCCGATTCCGAGAGGCTGAAGCCGCGCGTGCCGGGGCCGATCTCGGCGCCGGGCGGCAGCTGAAAGCCGGCGATCGCGTACTTCGCCGGGTCTTGCGAAGTGCGCGTGTACAGGCCCGACAGGATCAGCGACATCGACGGATTGAACGAGTTCGCGCCGCCGCCGCCGGAGGCCACCACCGGCGCGACCGCAGGCGGTGGGCTGGGCGCGGGCGCCGCTGGCGCAGCGGCTTGCGGCGCAGCGCCGGCGACCGATTGCGGCGTTGCAGCGAGCGACCCCTCGGCCCGCTGCAGTCGCTGCTCGAGCGCCTGCAGGCGCGCCTCGTACGCGCCGCGCATCGCATTCATTTCCTGGCGCAGCGCGGCCAGGTCGGAAGAGGTGTCGGCAACAGCGCCGAACGGCATGGCCAACGCGAACGCGAGGGTCGCTGGCACGAGCTTGTGCATGGAATTCGCTCCGGGCAAGGACGTTGAATCGCGCCCACCCGTTCAGGGAACGGGCCGGGCGCCGCGGCAACGGTCAGTGCGAAGCGAAAGGAGGCGCGCGGCTCCGGTAGGCCCGAGGGGGCAATGCGAGCCACACGTCGACGGCGGGAGCCTGCAGCGGCTCAGGGTCGATCGTGGGAGCGATCACCGCGGGCGGTTCGGCCAGCGGCGCAGCGCCGCCGATGGCCGCAGCCATCAGGCAGAGATCGCAATGGGTCTGATGCGGCGCCTGCTTGCCGTCGTCGCGGCGCGCTTCCTGCGGCGTATGCGACAAGGCGTGCCACGCCGCGCTCGCCTGAGCCACCGGAAAGAGCAGCCCGAACCACAACAGCCAAGCGAGTCGGCGTTGCGAAGCGGGACGGGAGCGAAGCGGACCCATGGCGAAGCGGCGATCTTAGTCGCGCCGCGATTTCATGCCCGGTGCTACGCGGGTTACTTGTCTGTGAGGTCCATCAGTGCCGACAGCACCGAGTCGTCGAACGAAGGCGCGGCGCCGCTTGCGCCCGACTTCTCCTGCCTGGCTCTTTCCAGGTCTCGCTCTTCGTCGGCGACGAGCAACGCGTGCCGCTCGACCGCCGAGTACACGATCGGTTCCGGCAGCAATGCGCCGCACGATTCGCACTTCGGAAAGCGGCGATTGAAGACTTGAAAGCCGCAGTCGGGGCAGCGCGGCGCGGCACCACCATCGAGGGCGCCGGGAACGGTGCTCACTTGACGGTCCTGCGGCCGTCCGGCTCGACGGCGACGCCCTTGAACTTGCTGCCGTCCTGCTTGACGTCCATGAATTGGCCCTTGCTGTCCGAGCCCTCGCTCTCGTCGCGCTTGACGTAGTCGCCCGTGACCGGATTTTTCACCTGGGTGCGACCGCTGACGGCGCCCTTGCGTGAGCCGGTACCTGTGTTCTTTGCCATGTCGATTCCTTTGGCGGTGGAGCGGCCAAGGTATCGGGACGGACATCGCGCGTCGTCCGGACGACGGGCCACGCAGGCGTAGGACAACCGCCTCACCATGGCAACGCGCAGTCGCTGCCGCGCTTTTCCCTCACATCACCGCGCCGAAAGCCCAGGGCACGAACTCGTTCTGCCCGTAGCCGTGCATTTCACTCTTGGTCTTCTTGCCCGATGCGGTATCGAGCATGAGGCGGAAGATGCGTTCGCCCATCTCGTCGATGCTCGCGCTGCCGTCGATGACGTCGCCGCAGTTGATGTCGATGTCGTCCTCCTGCTTGACCCAGAGCGCGGTATTGGTCGAAAGCTTGAGCGAGGGCGAAGGGGCGCAGCCGTAGGCCGAGCCGCGGCCGGTGGTGAAGCAGATCAGGTTTGCGCCGCCGGCGACCTGGCCTGTGGCCGACACCGGGTCGTAGCCCGGCGTGTCCATGAAGACCAGGCCTTTCGTCGTGACCGGCTGCGCGTACTCGACCACGTCGACCAGGTTGGTCGTGCCGCTCTTGGCGATCGCGCCCAGGCTCTTCTCGAGAATGGTCGTCAGGCCACCGGCCTTGTTACCGGCGGAAGGGTTGTTGTCCATCTCCTGGTCGTTTTTCGCCGTGTGGTTTTCCCACCAGCGGATGCGCGCGATCAGCTTCTCGGCGATCTCCGGCGTGACGGCACGGCGCGTCAGTAGGTGCTCGCCGCCGTAGATCTCGGGCGTCTCGGAGAGGATGGCGGTGCCGCCGTGGCGCACCAGCCGGTCGACCGCGGCGCCGAGCGCCGGATTGGCGCTGATGCCGGAGTAGCCGTCGGAGCCGCCGCATTGCAAGCCGACCGTGATGTGGCTGGCCGGCACCGGCGTTCGCGTCGCGCGATTCGCTTCCTCGAGCAGCCACTCGACCAGCTCGATGCCATGCGCCACTGTCTTCTTCGTGCCGCCCGTCTCCTGGATGTTGAACGCGTGCAAGGCCGTGCTGCTCGGCGGATGCGCGGCGCCGAGGCGCTCCTGTTCCATCAGGCCGCTGATCTGGTTCGTCTCGCAGCCGAGGCCGACGACGACGACCGAGGCGAAGTTCGGATGCCGCGCGTAGCCGCCGAGCGTACGGCGCAGCACGCGCAGCGGCTCGCCCGCGCTGTCGGTCGCGCAACCGCCGCCGTGCGTCAGCGCGACCACGCCGTCGACATTCGGGAAGCGCTCCAGCGCCTTCGGATTCGTGTCGCGCCGGAAGTGGTCGGCGATGGCGCGTGCCACCGTCGCCGAGCAGTTCACCGAGGTCAGGATGCCGACGTAGTTGCGCGTCGCGATGCGGCCGTCGGCGCGGACGATGCCGTCGAAGGTTGCGGGCTCGCTGGCGTAGTCGGTGGGGCGGGTGCGGCTTGACGCCGCGTAGTCGCGCGCGAACGAAGAGAACTCGAGGTTGTGCGTATGCACGTGCTGGCCCGGCGCGATCGCCACCTTGGCGCTGCCGATGATCTGGTCGTAGCGGTGCACCGGCGCGCCGGCAGCGATGGCCCTGGTGGCGATCTTGTGGCCCGGCGGGATCAGGCCGACGACGGTGATCCCTTCGCCCTCGATCCGCGTGCCGCCGACCAGTTGCTGGCGTGCGATGACGACGTCGTCGTTCGGGTGGATGCGTATGACGAGACCGCTCGAAGCGGCCCCGACGTTCAGCCGGTCATTCATCGATCAACTTCGGATCCCACGCGTAGACCTTCTGCATCTGCTCGCCGAGGCCGGCGATGCCGAGCTTCATCGTGTCGCCGGCCTTGAGGTATTGCGGCGTCGGCTTCATGCCCATGGCCACGCCGGGCGGCGTGCCGGTGGTGATGAGGTCGCCCGGCCAGAGCGTCGTGAAACGGCTGACGTAGGCCACGAGCTCGGCGACGCCGAAGATCATGGTGCTGGTGCTGCCGTTCTGCATGCGCTTGCCGTTGACCTCGAGCCACATCGCGAGCGCTTGCGGGTCGGCGACCTCGTCGGCCGTCACCATCCACGGGCCGACCGGGCCGAAGGTGTCGCAGCCCTTGCCCTTGTCCCAGGTGCCGCCGCGCTCGAGCTGGTATTCGCGCTCGGACACGTCGTTGACGACGCAGTAGCCGGCCACGTATTTCAGCGCGTCGGCCTTCTCGACGTAGCGTGCTTTCGTGCCGATGACGACGCCGAGCTCGACCTCCCAGTCGCCCTTGACCGAGCCCTGCGGCAGCACGACCGCGTCGTTGCAGCCGACCAGCGCGCTGGTCGGCTTGTTGAAGATGATCGGCTCCTTCGGGATCGGCGAGCCGGTCTCGGCGGCGTGGTCGGAGTAGTTGAGGCCGATGCACATGAACTTGCCCATGCCGCTCCACGGCGGCGCGATCCGGCCGGGGCTGGCGACCGCCGGCAGCTTCGAGGCGTCGAGCTCGGCCAGGCGCTTCAGGTTCTCGGGCTTCAAGGTCGCGGCCGTGATGTCCGGAATCACGGAAGAGAGATCGCGCACCGTGCCGCCGGCATCGACCAGCGCCGGCTTTTCTGCGCCCTTGGCGCCGTACCGCATCAACTTCATTGCATGCCTTCGTGATGAAAGAGACAGGAGCTAATTGGACCACCCGCCGTCGATGACCTGCGCCGTGCCGGTGGTGAAGGCCGATTCGTCGCTGGCCAGGTAGACCGCGAGCGCGGCGATCTCGCTGGTCTTGCCGACCCGGCCCATCGGCTGGCGCGCGACGAAGGCGGTGTCGATCTCCGCTTCGGTCTGCCCGCTGGCCTTGGCTTGCGCGGCGATGCGCTGGCGCAGCGAAGGCGACTCGACCGTGCCTGGACAGATCGCGTTGCAGCGGATGCCGCGCGTGACGAAGTCGGCCGCGATCGACTTGGTCAGGCCGATCACGGCCGCCTTTGTCGCGCCGTAGACGAATCGGTTCGGCGCGCCCTTGATGCTGCCGGCCACCGAGGCGACGTTGATGATCGAGCCGCCGCCGGCCGCGAGCATCGGCGGCAGGAAGGCGCGGATCAGCCGGTACATCGAGCGCACATTGAGGTCGAACGAGAAGTCGAACGCGACCTCGTCGCAATCGAGGATCGTGCCGGCGTGCACGAAGCCGGCGCCGTTGAAGAGGATGTCGACGCGACCCTTGGCGAGTGCCTCGATCGATGCGGCAAGCACCGCACTCGCATCGGTCACGTCGAGGCGGCGGGTCGCGCAGCCAGTGGCCACGCGAAGGTTTTCGAGCAGGTCTTCGTCGATGTCGGTCGCGATCACGCGCGCGCCTTCGCGGACAAAGGCTTCGGCCGTGGCGCGCCCGATGCCCTGGCCGGCGGCGGTGATGAAAGCGGTCTTGCCGGCTAGTCGGTCGGTCATGCGAGGCTCCGCAAGCGTGGGGTCAGTGCGGCGCGGCGGGCCCGAAAGGACGGTAAAGAATAATTTCCGACGGAAGGTCGCGTCAACATCGGGTTTGCCAGCGCGCGGACCGTGCAGTGTGCCTCACCCGGGGGCCGGCTGCGCGCACGTGGCTTGCCACGGTCGCTGGCGCGTCTTTGGGCGCGTTGGTTTGTGCCTGCGCGCCAGCGGCGGTTCTTGATAGCCTCGCGGCACACCACTTCGCCTTCTGCATGGATCAGCCCGCCAACGAAAAGCTCCCGCTCGACCCGCCGCCCCTGTTGCTGCCGGCTCCGCCACGACGGTCGCGCTGGCGGGGAGCGGTCGTTGCCGTGCTGGCCTTGATCGCCCTCGGCGCGCTGGCATGGTGGCTGACGCATCGGCCAGCCCAGGCGCCCGCCGGCGCATTCGCCGGCGCGGCGGCATCGGGCGCATCGGGCGTCGCAGGTGGCGGACCTGGCGGCCGGGGCGGCCGCGGCGGTCGCGCGCCACCCAGCACGGTCGGCGTTGCCGTCGCCGCGCACGCCGACCTCCCGGTGGTGCTCGATGCGCTCGGCACGGTGCTGCCGATGGTCACGGCCACGGTCCGGCCGCAGGTATCTGGCGTGATCACCCAGGTGCTGTTCACCGAAGGTCAGATGGTGAAGAAAGGGCAGCTGCTCGCGACCATCGATCCGCGTCCGTTCGAGATCGCCTTGCAGCAGATGGTCGGCGCGCGCCTGCGCGACGAAGCCCAGCTCGAGAACGCCAAGGTCCAGCTGCAGCGCTACCAGACCTTGCTCGGCCAGGACTCGATCGCCCGCCAGGACGTCGACACCCAGGCGGCGATGGTCAAGCAGCTCGAAGGAACGATCGTCATCGACCGCTCCAACGAGAACACGGCGCGCCTCAACCTCGCCTATTGCCGGATCGTCTCGCCGGTGGCGGGCCGGGTCGGCCTGCGCCCGATCGACCCGGGCAACTACATCGGCGCTGGCGATGCCACAGGCGTCGCCGTGATCACCCAGGTCGCGCCCATCGACGTCGCGTTCTCGGTCCCGCAGGATCGCGTTCCCGAGATCCTGGCGCGCGCCGCCGACGGCGCGAAGATGGCCGTCACCGCCTTCGACCGGACCCGGACCAGGAAGCTCGACGAGGGCACGTTCTCGACGCTCGACAACCAGATCGACGTGCAGACCGGCACGGTCAAGGCCAAGGCCCGCTTCGCGAACGCCGGCGCCACCTTGTTTCCCAACCAGTTCGTCAACGTGCGGCTGCTTCTGCGCATGATCGAGGGAGCCGTCGTCATCCCCGTGACGGCGCTGCGCACCGGCGCCAGCGGCGACTTCGTCTATGTGCTGAAGGACGATCGCAGCGTCTCCGTGCGCCCGGTCCAGCGCGGCGTCGCGACCACCGACCTGATCCAGATCGCCAAGGGACTCGACGCCGGCGAGCGCGTCGTCACCGAAGGCGGCGACCGGCTGAAGGAGGGCGCGCGAGTCCAGCTCGCGAGCGATCGGCCGGCTTCCGGTGCCTCCGGCGCGTTCGGTGGTCGTCGTGGCGCTTCGGGCGCCTCGGATGCGGCGTCGGGCGAGCGGCGGCGACGGCGGCCAGGCACCGATGGCGGCTGAGCCGAAGCTGCTGCGCGTTCCGCCGCGATGAGCCCGTCGCGCCCATTCATCCTGCGCCCGGTGGCGACCTCGCTGCTGATGGTGGCGATCGTCCTCGCCGGCCTCGTCGGCTTCAAGTTCCTGCCGCTCTCGGCGCTGCCGCAGGTCGACTACCCGACGATCCAGGTGCAGACGCTCTACCCCGGCGGCAGCCCCGAGGTGATGAGCAACACCGTGACCGCGCCGCTCGAGCGCCAGTTCGGGCAGATGGCCGGGCTCGACCGGATGAGCTCGACCAGCGCGGCCGGCGTCTCGATCATCACCTTGCAGTTCACGCTCGGCCAGACGCTCGACGTCGCCGAGCAGGAAGTGCAGGCCGCCATCAATGCCGGCGGCTCGCTGCTGCCGGCCGACCTGCCGGCGCCGCCGGTCTATGCCAAGGTCAATCCGGCCGATGCGCCGGTGCTGACGCTGGCCATCACCTCCGCCACCTTGCCCTTGACCGAGGTGCAGAACCTCGTCAACACGCGCCTCGCGCAAAAGATCAGCCAGGTCTCGGGCGTCGGCCTGGTCTCGCTGAGCGGCGGGCAGCGCCCTGCGGTGCGCATCCAGGCCAACACGCGCGCGCTGGCGGCCAACGGCATCGGCCTCGACACCCTGCGCACGGCCATCACGCAGGCCAACGCGAACGGCGCCAAGGGCAGCTTCGACGGTCCCAAGCGCAGCTACACGATCAACTCCAACGACCAGCTGCTGACGGTCGCCGACTACAAGAATCTGATCGTCTCGTACAAGAACGGCGCGCCGATCCGCATGGTCGATGTCGCCCGCGTCGTCGACAGCGCCGAGAACACGCAGCTCGGCGCCTGGGCCGGCATGCATTGCGACGGCGCCGCATCCGGGCCCGCCGCCGACTCGGCCACCTGCATCGACGGCCGCGACCTGCGGCCGGCGATCATCCTCAACGTGCAGCGCCAGCCCGGCGCCAACGTCATCGCCACGGTCAATGCGATCAAGGCCCAGTTGCCCGACCTGCAGGCGGGCCTGCCGGCGGCCTTGCGCATCGACGTGCTGAGCGACCGCACGACCGGCATCCGCGCTTCGGTCGAGCACGTCGAGCTCGAGCTGGTGATCGCGGTCGTGCTCGTGGTGCTGGTGATCTTCGCCTTCCTCGGCAGCCTGCGCGCCACGGTGATCGCCAGCATCGCCGTGCCGATCTCGCTGATCGGCACCTTCGGCCTGATGTACATGCTCGGCTACAGCCTGAACAACCTGAGCCTGATGGCGCTCACCATCGCGACCGGCTTCGTGGTCGACGACGCGATCGTCATGATCGAGAACATCGCCCGCTACATCGAAGAGGGCGAAAAGCCGCTGGCCGCGGCGATGAAGGGCGCGACGCAGATCGGCTTCACCATCATCTCGCTGACCGTTTCGCTGATCGCGGTGCTGATCCCGCTGCTGTTCATGGGCGACGTGGTCGGGCGGCTCTTTCGCGAATTCGCGGTGACCCTCGCGATCACGATCCTGATCTCGGCCGTGGTCTCGCTCACCCTCGTGCCGATGATGTCGGCGCGCTGGCTCAAGCGCGAGGAAAAGAAGAAGACCGGCGCGGGCGAGCGCGCCCGGCAGTTCTTCGCGCGCGTGATGCAGCGCTACGACCGCTCGCTGGTCTGGGTCATCGACCACCAGGCGATCACGCTCGCCGTGGCGCTGCTGACTTTCGTGCTGACGGCGTTGCTCTACCTGGCGATTCCGAAGGGCCTGTTCCCGACCCAGGACACGGGACAGCTGCAGGCGCGCATCGAGGCCGCGCAAGACGTGTCGTACGACCGCATGGCACAGCTGCAGCAGCAGGCGGCGCGGGCGATCCTGCAGGACCCGGACGTCGACAACCTGAGCTCCTTCGTCGGCGTCGACGCCGCCAACAACACGATGCTGCACACCGGCAGCATGCTGATCAACCTGAAGGCCAAGCACGGCAACCAGCAGGACCTGATGGATCGCCTGCGCCAGCGCGTGCGCCAGGTGGCCGGCGCGACCCTGTACCTGCAGCCGACCCAGGACCTGACCATCGACGCCGAGACCGGGCCGACCGAATACCGCGTCTCGCTCGAGGCCGTCGACAGCGCCACCATCACCAGCTGGATGAACAAGCTGGTGCAACGCCTGCAAGGCGTGGCGCAGGTGAGGAACGTGAGCAGCGACGCCGGCGCGCAAGGACTGGCCGCCTTCGTCAACGTCAATCGCGATACGGCGGCGCGGCTCTCGATCACCGCCAGCTCGGTCGACGACGCGCTCTACAGCGCCTTCGGCCAGCGCATCGTCTCGACCATCTTCACCGAGACCAACCAGTACCGCGTGATACTCGAAGCCGAGCCCGACAGCGTGACCAGCACCGCCGGGCTCGGCCAGCTGAACCTGATCGCCGGCTCGGGCACGGCGACGCCACTGGCCGCGATCGCGAGCATCACCGAGCAGAGCGCACCGCTGCAGATCACGCACGTCGCGCAGTACCCGGCGAGCACCTTGAACTTCGACACCGCGCCGGGCGTGGCGCTCGGCGCCGCAGTCGATTCGATCCGCCAGGCGGCCAAGGACATCGGCCTTCCGGCGAGCGTGACCATGACCTTTCTGGGCGCCTCGGGCGCCTACGAGCGTTCGCTCTCCAACCAGCTCTGGCTGATCCTGGCCGCGGTGGTCTGCGTGTACATCGTTCTCGGCGTGCTCTACGAAAGCTACGTGCATCCGCTGACGATTCTCTCGACCCTGCCTTCGGCCGGCGTCGGCGCGTTGCTCGCGCTGATGATCACCGGCAACGACCTGGGCGTGATCGGCATCATCGGCATCATCCTGTTGATCGGCATCGTCAAGAAGAACGCGATCATGATGATCGACTTCGCGATCGACGCCGAGCGCAACCAGGGCATGAGCGCGCGCGACGCGATCCATCAGGCGGCGCTGCTGCGCCTGCGCCCGATCCTGATGACGACGCTGGCAGCGCTGTTCGCCGCCGTGCCGCTGATGCTCAGCTGGGGCGACGGCGCCGAGCTGCGCCGGCCGCTCGGCCTGGCGATCTTCGGCGGCCTGATCGTGAGCCAGATGCTCACGCTGTTCACGACGCCGGTGATCTACCTCGGCTTCGACCGGCTCGGCGGCGGCTCGACGCGCCGCGTGCTGGAGGATGACGAGGCGCCGCCGGAGGTGGCCGCGACATGAACCTGTCGCGGCCCTTCGTGCGGCGGCCGATCGGCACGGTGCTGCTCACGGTCGGCGTGGCGCTGGCCGGCATCGCCGGCTTCTTCCTGCTGCCGGTCTCGCCCTTGCCGCAGGTCGACTACCCGGTGATCTCGGTCAGCGCGCGCATTCCGGGCGCGAGCCCGGAAACGATGGCGACCAGCGTCGCCACGCCGCTCGAGCGCCATCTCGGCACGATCGCCGGCATCAACGAGATCACTTCGTCGAGCAACGTCGGCAGCGCCCGCGTGACGCTGCAGTTCGACCTCAACCGCAACATCGACGGCGCCGCGCGCGAGGTGCAGGCGGCGATCAGCGCGAGCCGCGTCGACCTGCCGGCGACCTTGCGCAGCAACCCAACCTATCGCAAGGCCAACCCGGCCGCGTCGCCGGTGATCATCCTGGCGCTCACTTCGAAGACGAAGACGCCGGGGCAGATCTACGAAGCGGTGTCCAACATCATCAGCCAGCGCCTGTCGCAGGTCGATGGCGTGGGCGACGTCGAGATCGGCGGCGGCTCGTTGCCGGCGGTGCGCGTCGAGCTGCTGCCGTTCGCGCTCAACCGCTACGGCATCAGCGCCGAGGACGTGCGCGCCGCGGTTCAGGCGAGCAACGCGAACCGGCCCAAGGGAACGCTGCAGGGCGACGGCCGACGCCTGCAGATCTACACGCAGACGCCGGCGCTCAGGGCCAGCGACTACGCGCCGATGGTGATCGCCTGGCGCAACGGCGCGGCGGTGCGACTGCAGGACGTGGCCCAGGTGCTCGATGGCGTCGAGGACACGCGCACGCTCGGCCTCTTCAACGGCGAGCCGGCGATCATCATCCTGGTCACGCGCCAGCCCTCGGCCAACATCATCAAGACGGTGGATGCGGTGCGCGCGCTGCTGCCCGAGCTGCAGGCCGAGCTTCCTTCCGACGTGACGCTGCAGGTCGCCTCCGACAGCACGAACTCGATCCGCTCGTCGCTGCGCGAGGTCGAGATCACGCTGATGATTTCGGTCGTGCTGGTGGTGCTGGTGGTGAGCGCCTTCCTGCGCAGCGTGCGGGCAACGATCGTGCCGGCGGTGGCCACGATCGTCGCGCTGCTGGGCACGTTCGGCGTCATGTACCTGTTGGGCTTTTCACTCAACAACCTGAGCCTGATGGCGCTCACCGTCGCGACCGGCTTCGTGGTCGACGACGCGATCGTCGTGCTCGAGAACACCAGCCGCCACATCGAAGCCGGCATGACGCGCATGCAGGCGGCGCTGCTCGGCGCGCGCGAGGTCGGCTTCACGGTGCTTTCGATCAGCGTCTCGCTGGTCGCCGTGTTCATCCCGCTGCTGTTCATGGGCGGACAGACCGGCCGCCTGTTTCGCGAGTTCGCCATCACGTTGTCGGCGGCGGTGATGATCTCGCTGGTCATCTCGCTGACCACCACGCCGATGATGTGCGCCT
>JBDTNU010000031.1:0-19559 GCA_039933535.1 Caldimonas sp.
ACGACTATCGCCGCAGGGCTGCCCATCCCGGTGTCACTGAGATCCGCATCGAGCCGCGCCAGCGTGGTCACGAGTTGCCGTTGATGCGGCAAGCTGGCGTCTTGCACAACGGCCACCGGCGTGTCGCCCGGAAGACCTTGGAGTAGCCCTCGCTGGATTTGCGCAGCGTTTGCCACGCCCATGTAGATGACCAGCGTCAGTCGGGCGCCGTGGGCGACACGGCCCAACGCAGTCCAGTCGGCTCCCCTCTCTGCGTCGCAGCCAGCTTTCGCATGACCTGTGATGAACAGCACGCCCTGGGCAAGGTCGCGGTGCGTCAGCGGCACGCCCAGCGAACTGGCCGCCGCCAGCCCCGCCGTGATGCCGTTGACCACGTCGCAGTCGATGCCGGCGGCACGCAGATGTTCCACCTCTTCGCCGCCACGGCCGAAAATGAACGGGTCGCCCCCCTTGAGCCGAACCACCGTTTCGCCCTCTCGCACGGCTGCAATCATCGACGTCTCGATGAAGGATTGCGGCGTGCCCCCACATCCGCCGCGCTTTCCCACGCGCACGATGCGCGTGCCCGGACGGGCATGCGCCAGCACGGCATCGTTGACCAACTCGTCAATGAACAGGACGCTTGCGCCGGCGATGGCGCGCACGGCTTTCAGCGTCAGCAGATCGGGGTCGCCAGGCCCCGCGCCGACCAGCGTGCAGCGGCCTCGGGTGACTGAATCGATTGGGCTCATGACGTCTGCGACACGTGGCGCGCGAAGCGCCTCATCGACCGCTTACGCGCAGTCCCACCAGAACCAACACGACCGCCAGCAGGATCAACGCGATGACTTGCCAGAACACGACTGGGTGGCGCTCTATCAGCGGGGGCGGCCGCGGTTGGTCGAAGCGGCGCCCGGGCATGTGCAGGTCGTGGGCCAGCTCCGACACAGCCTCCTGGCGCTTCGCAGGATCCGCCTGCAGTGCCTTCTTGAGCACGGCATCGACCCACGCCGGAAGGTCGGGTCGTCGATGGCGCAACGGCACGTAGCGCAGCCGCTTCAGGTCGGAGGCCGACCTCGATTGCGGCACTTGGAGGCCATACGGCAGCCGGCCCGTCAGCATCTCGTAGGTCAGCACAGCCATCGAAAACAGGTCTGCCCGTGGGCTGCCTCCGCCGCCGACGAAATACTCGGGCGCCGTGTACTGCAGCGTGCCGACGATGTCCCTGGCGCGCGGGTTCGGCGTCCCTTCAGCGAGGCCAGCCACATGGGCGGAGGCAAAGTCGATGATCTTGACCGTGCCGGTGCGATCGATCATGGCGTTCTCGGGACGGATGTCCTGATGCAGCATCTCTTTGCCGTGAAAGGCCTGCAACCCGCTCGCCAGCTGGGTCACGATGGCGCGCACGCTGTCCAGATCGGGTGACGGGTTGTCGACCATCCACTGCCTGAGCGTCTGGCCGTCCACGAACTCGGTAGCCACGTACAGATGCTGGCGCGGCCGGTCGATGGCGATGGGCTTGAGCACATTCGCGTTGTCGATGCGACGAGCCACCCACTCCTCGACGAGAAAGCGGTCGAGATAGTCGAGATCATCGCGAAGGTCGACCGAAGGCGTCTTCAGTGCCACTTGCTGGCCCGTGTGCTCGTCGATGGCAAGGAACACATGGCTGCGCGAACTGGCGTGCAGCTCACGCAGCAGGGTGTAGCCCTCGAAACTCATGCGAGGCGCGAGGGCAGGCGGCAATCGGAGGTCATCGCGCCGCAGTTGCGGGTGCGGTGTTCCGCGCTCGGGCAGCGCGTCGATCCGCAGCAGTTGAACGGTGATGTCGTCGACGCTGCCGCGGGCCCGCGCGATGTCGACGAGCGACTGAGCGACGCTGTCGAGATCGTGCGGGCACTCGGCGAGAGCATGGCGAACCGCGTCGGCATCGAGATGCGCCCACGCACCATCGGTGGCGAGCAGGTAGATCTCGCCGACGCGTGCCTCCCAGCAGTCGTAGTCGATCTCGACGTTCGGGCCGGTGCCCAGCGCCCGGCCGAGATAGGTTTCGGCCGAAGACACCTGCACGCGGTGGTCCTCGCTCAATTGCTCGAGCGTGACGGCCTGTACGCGATAGACGCGCGCGTCTCCCACATGCAGGAGGTGCACCTCCCTGCCTTTGAGTATGAGCGCGCTGAACGTGCAGACGTAGCCCCGGTCCTTCTCGAAGCGCGCGTCGCTGCGCATCGTCTGGCCATGCAGCCACGAGTTGGTCGCGTCGAGGACACGCTGCACCGAGCGGCGGACGGACCACGCGTCCGGCGTTGCGTAGTAATCGCAGAGGAAGCCGCGTACCGCGGTGGCGCTTGCGATATGCGCGACCGCGCTGGAGCCGATGCCGTCCGCCAGCGCGACGACGATGCCCTTGGAAACCTTCCGCAGGTCGCCGGGCACGATGGCGCCGTGGAAGTCCTGATTGAACGACCCCCGCGCGCCCTGTGATCGCTGACCGAGCGTCACCTGTAGCGAAGGGGTCATCTTCGAGGACTCGACCGTGCCCGGCCCGAGGTGAGAGCTCTCGGTCAGGCGATCGCGTGCCTGGGCGCAGTCTCGATCGCGCGCTTCGGCGCGGTCTTGTAGTGGGTGGAGTAGAGCGTTGCGCCGACGAAGGTGAGGCCGCCGACCACGTTGCCGATGATGGTCGGGATTTCGTTCCAGATGAAGTAGTCCATCAGCGTGAACTTTCCGCCGAGCATCAGGCCCGAGGGGAACAGGAACATGTTGACGACCGAGTGTTCGAAGCCCATGTAGAAGAACACCAGGATCGGCATCCACATGCCGATGACCTTGCCCGATACCGATGTGGACATCATCGCGGCGACGACGCCCGTCGACACCATCCAGTTGCACATCACGCCACGGATGAAGAGCGTGAGCATGCCGGCAGCGCCGTGCGCGGCGTAGCCCAGAGTGCGCGCTTCGCCGATGCCCCCGAGCTTCACGCCAATGGCATTGGGAGGTTCGGTGAACGCAAACGTGAAGATGATGGCCATGAAGAAGGCCACGGTGAGCGCGCCGGCGAAGTTTCCGAGGAACACCAGGGTCCAGTTGCGTGCGACCCCGCCCCAGGTTGCGCCGGGTCGCTTGTCCAGCACCGCCAGGGGGACCAGCGTGAAGACGCCGGTCAGAAGATCGAAGCCCAACAGATAGAGCAGGCAAAACCCGACCGGGAACAGCAGCGCGCCGACCAGCGCGTTGCCCGTGTTGACGGTGATGCTGACGGCGAAGGCCGCTGCCAGCGCCAGGATCGCGCCGGCCATGTAGGCGCGGATCAAGGTGTCGCGTGTGGACATCAGCAACTTCGATTCACCTGCGTCGACCATCTTGGCGACGAATTCGGAGGGGGCAAGATAGGCCATCTGACTTCCTTTGAAGAAGAGGGAGAACAACGACTCTTCGAACGAGGGTGCCCGCAGAGCGCAGAAACGAGAACGGCGCCCTTTGCGACACGCCCGCTTTCACGGGGTGTGTTGCACAGGACGCCGTCATCCACGCACTTGTCGCGAAGCCTGCAGTAACGCACGCCTCGCTGCCAGCCGCCATTAGCTTGCCGGACTTGCGGCGAGCAGGTTCCATGCCACGTCTTCTCGTTGAGGCGGGAGCGTCTCCTAGCCTTTCGCCGGAGACTGCTCGCGGAGCTTCGCGAACGCGATGTCCGGCAGCAACAGCGTGGCCTCGGCCACGTCGACCAGTCGGCGGTTCTGGTCCATCGACGTCTTCTGCAGCGCGCGGAACGCGCCTTCCTCGGTCATGGCCAGGCGCGACATCAGAACTCCCTTGGCGCGCTCGATGACCTTGCGCTCGTGCAAGGTCCGGCGCGCGGCCTCCAACTCCGCCTCGACGCGAGCCAGTCGAGCCGATTGCGACTGGATCAATTCGACCAGCGAAGTCGACTCGCCGCGCGCAGAGGTGCTAGCGAACTCCGGCACCGCCACCAGGCCGACGGCAATATCGAAAAATTGGGCCACCGCGTCGGTGTGGGCCGGAGGTTTGTCGCGCAGGCGGCGCAGCATGCCCTCGGAATCTTGCAGGTCCTGCTGCGCCTCACGAACGCGTGTTTCGCAACTCTCGCGCAGACGCGCCACCAGTTCGACCTCGATCTGCCACAGATCGCCGATGCGCTCGCTGCACGCGTCGAACCACATGTCGCTCATGTTGCTGTCCAGTACGGCGCCGGGCCTGGCCGAACCGAGCGTGCGCCTCAGCCGTTCGAGACGCGCCACAGCCGGGGTCAGCTGCTGCGTTTCCCATCTGGCGCGAAGCGCGGGATCGGCGAACTCGGCGAACACCTGCAGGCTGCGCTCCTGAGCGTCGATCAGATGCGTGGCACGTTCCTGGTGCGCCTTGCCGCAAGTCGCCGAGGCGAACATGAGAGCACCGACCGCCCGTTCCTGGCCGGCCGCTTCCTTGCCCTGGATGAGATGCAGCAGCGAAACGAGCAGGCGCGAGATGTCCGGCAGCAAGGTGGCGTCGGCGATGTGAAATATCAGCTCCAACGGACCGGCGATCAGGCGGCTGAATGCCGCCACCGAGTCGTGAGCGCTCAAGGCCTGACGGTCGATCTGCGAACGCAGCGCATCGAGTGCGTCCAGGCCCAGCACCACCCACGCCGTAAGCGAGAGCATGCGAGAGGTGGCGCCCTGCAAGTCGTCGAGACGAATCGCGAGCAGGGTCCTCAGCTGCGTCTCGACGATGCGGGCCGCATCGATCGCCGTTCTGCGCACTTCGACAAAGCGATTTCCTTTCGACGCCAGAAAGATGCTCGATGCGCCGCGCTCCCTTTGCAAGGCGTCGATCAGTTGCCCGATCACGGCGACGAGCTCGGCCCGATCGGCGAGCTGACGCGCGGCGTCGATCTCGAGCCGCTTGGCCTGCAGGAGGATCTTCGAAATGAACAGCGGCGCGGCCGGATCGGGCATGAACACGAAGCTCCACATACGGGTGGGCGCGCCGGGCGCCGGAACGGTGTCGCCTTGCACCTTCGCCGTGCAATGCAACGCTCATGCCCGCAGACGTTCCACTCACCCCAGCGCAACCAGAACCTTGTCGTTTTCGATGCGCACCGAGTGCGCAAGTACCGAGTGTTCCGGCGACTCCAGGCACTCGCCGGTGTTCAGGTCGAAATGGTTCTTGTAGAGCGGCGATGCGACGACGAGACGGTCGCCCAGGCTGCCCAGCAGCCCGCGCGCCAGAACGCTTGCACCACTCTTCGGATCGATGTTGTCGATCGCGTAGAACCTGTCGGCACCGACCCGAAAGATCGCCACGTGGCGACCCTCGACACGTGCGCAGACACCGGTTCCGGGCAGGATCTCATCGGCCCGACAGACGTCGGTCCAGGGCGGGGCGATGGTGGTCATGCGGGTGCGCTCGGGCTTACTGCTACGCGGCCTCGTCCGCGGGCGCGTGTGCAATCTCTCCGGCACGGGCCGGGCGGATCTGCCCACGCTCCTGAACGAAGATGACGCGCTCGTCGGGCCGGTCGCTGTTGACGAAGGAGCGGAAGCGCTTGCGCGTGTCGGGGTCGGACACCGCTGTCTTCCATTCGCATTGATACGAGTCGACGATATCCTGCATCTGGGCTTCCAGCTCGCCGGCAATGCCGAGCCTGTCGTCGACGACCACCTCCTTCAGGTATTCGAGGCCGCCTTCGAGGTTGTCGCGCCAGGTGCTGGTGCGCTGCAGGCGGTCGGCCGTACGCACGTAGAACATCAGGAAGCGGTCGATCAGTCGGATCAGTACGGTCTTGCCGAGGTTGGATGCGATCAACTCCGCATGCCGCGGCTTCATTCCGCCGTTGCCGCAGACATAGAGGTTCCAGCCCAGCTCCGTGGCGATGATGCCGACATCCTTTCCCTGCGCCTCGGCGCACTCGCGCGTGCAGCCCGACACCCCGAACTTGATCTTGTGCGGTGCGCGCAGGCCCTTGTATCGGTTCTCCAATTCGATCGCCAGTCCGACGCTGTCGTCCACACCATAGCGACACCAGGTCGAGCCGACACAGCTCTTGACTGTGCGCAGCGCCTTGCCGTAGGCGTGACCGGATTCGAATCCGGCGGCGATGAGTTCCTCCCAGATCGGCGGCAGTTCCTCGACGCGCGCGCCGAACAGGTCAATCCGCTGACCGCCGGTGATCTTGGTGTACAGCCCGTACTTCTTGGCGACCCGGCCGACGGCGATCAGGCCGTCCGCCGTCACCTCGCCGCCGGGCATGCGCGGAATCACCGAGTAGGTGCCGTTCTTCTGGATGTTGCCGAGGTAGTAGTCGTTGCTGTCCTGCAGGCCGGCCAGGTCCTTCTTCAACACGAACTCGTTCCAGCACGAGGCGAAGATGCTGGCGGCAGCAGGCTTGCAGATGTCGCAACCCAGGCCGTTGCCGTGCGCGGCGAGCAACGCGTCGAAGCCTCGGATCTCGCCGACCCGGATCAGGTGGTACAGCTCCTGGCGCGAGTAGGCGAAATGCTCACAGACGTGGTTGTTGACCGCCATGCCGAGCCGGGCCATTTCGGCCTTCATCACCTGGATGACCAGCGGCACGCAGCCGCCGCAGGTGGTGCCGGCCTTGGTGCAGGCTTTCATTTGGGCAATCGTCGTCGCCCCTTCGCCCACTGCGGCGCAGAGGCGCCCCTTCGCGACGCCGTTGCAGGAGCAGATCTGCGCGGTGTCGGGCAAGGCATCGACGCCCAGGCCTGGACGCGCCTTTCCGTCACTCGTCGGCAGGATCAGCAGTTCGGGTTCGTCCGGCAGCGTGATCCCGTTGAGCGCCAACTGCAGCAGCGAGCCGTACTCGGCGGCATCGCCCACGAGCACCGCTCCCAGCAAGCGCTTGCCGTCTTCGCTGACGACGATCTTCTTGTAGATCTGGCGCCGCTCGTTGACGTAGGTGCAGGAGCGGCTGTGCGGCGTGCGACCCTGAGCGTCCCCGATGCTGGCGACGTCGACGCCCATCAGCTTCAGCTTGGTGCTCATGTCGGCGCCGACGAAGGCCACATCGGATCGACCTGCCAGGTGTTGGGCGGCCACGCGCGCCATGTCGTAGCCGGGTGCGACGAGGCCGAAAATCTGATCGTTCCACGACGCGCACTCGCCGATCGCGTAGACGTCGTGATCGCTGGTCCGACACTCGTTGTCGATCAGCACGCCGCCACGCGGCCCCGCGACCAGCGCGCACTGTCGGGCCAGTTCGTCGCGCGGCCGGATCCCTGCCGAGAACACGATCATGTCCGTCTCGAGGTACGTGCCGTCCGAATACACGAGCCGGTGACGCGCCCTGGCACCGTCAGTGATCTCGACCGTATTTCGCCCGGTGTGGACGTGCAGACCCAGGGCTTCGATTCTGGCGCGCAGGATCCGGCCGCCGCCATCGTCGACCTGCGCCGCCATCAGGCGCGGCGAGAACTCGACGACGTGCGTGTCCAGACCCATGTCGCGTAGCGCCTTGGCGCACTCCAGACCCAGAAGCCCGCCGCCAATCACCACGCCGCTGCGGGACCTTGCGCCTGCGACCTTCATCGCCTGGAGGTCCTCGATCGTGCGGTAGACGAAGCAGTGCGGGCGGTCGCGGCCCGGTACCGGGGGCACGAAAGGGCTGGAGCCAGTGGCCAGCACGAGCTTGTCGTACGGGAGTACTTCCCCATCCGCCGCGGTGACGGTTCGAGTCCGGCGGTCCACCGAAACGGCTCGTGCACCGAGCCGCAGGTCGAAGCCGGTGCGCCTGAAGAAGCGGGGGTCGACCAGCGACAGGTCGTCCGCCGACTTGCCACTGAAAAAGTCGGATAGATGCACGCGGTCGTACGCGGCACGCGTCTCCTCGCACAACACGGTCACGTGCGCGTCGGCCATGCCGGCGTCGGCAAGGCTTTCCAGAAACTTGTGGCCAACCATGCCGTGACCGACTAGGACGATCTTCATGTTGATCCTGCGCAAACGCCGCCAGGCGCCTCGCCGTTGCGGCCGATGCGCCTTTGCTCCCACAGGAGCTACTGGCGGTCTGTGGGTATGCGTGAATGAATCGGAACTGCCGAGCCGCCGTTCTTGTCGAACGGCAAGCCCTTGAGGTCCGCCTTCATTAGCGGAAAGTGGGGACGATCGCGGCGGCGATACCGGCGGTGTCCTGCACTGCTCAACCAATGCAAGAGCCATGCCCTGCTTTCTCGCGAGACACGGGCGGCAGGAGCATGAGGTACGGCTCGGACCGCACCGCTTTTTTTGAGCACCTGCGGGGTTGTCAAGCGTCCTTGTGGTGCATTGGCGAGGTTCGGCGAAGCGCCCTGCGCATGCAGGCCCAGAGGCCAAGGAGTGAGGGTGCAGACTGGCGGCCGTGATGTCCGATCTCACCGCTGGCATGTCGCTTGCGGCGCACTTGCTCGGTGCCAACACGTGACGTTGCACCTCATCGCATCGATAGGAGTTCATCGTGAGCCGTCTCGCCGTCACTGAAAAGATCATCCTCGCCAAGGTCGCCAAGGGCATCAAGTGGGAGGACGTCGCCAAGAAGGTCGGCCTGTCCAAGGAATGGGTCACCGCCGCCTGCCTGGGACAGATGACGTTCACCGCCGCGCAAGCCGAGGTCGTCGGTGACCTCTTCGACCTCGAAGAGCGCGAGCGAACGTGGCTGCAGGTCGTGCCGTACAAGGGCTCCCTTGCGACGTCCGTCCCGACCGACCCGCTGATCTACCGCCTCTACGAGCTCGTGAATGTCTACGGCACGACGTTCAAGGAGCTGATCCACGAGGAATTCGGCGACGGGATCATGAGTGCGATCGACTTCAGCATGGACGTCAAACGCGAGGTGCACGACAAGGGCGATCGGGTATCGATCACGATGTCGGGCAAGTTCCTCCCTTACAAGACATATTGAGGACTCGGACGGACAGCCCCACCATTTCGATTCCGTTCAGTGCGTACGCGATGACGAAGGCCGAGGGCGTCGCCTCCTACATGCCGTTCGCTACGATTCGGAGCTCCTGATCCGCATGCTGATCGTCGGCTACTGCTTGCGATGCCTTCCGGCACGGATGAGCAGGCCTGCGCTACGCAGAACCGGCATTCACCCTGCTCTGCCGGCCGGTGTTAAACGCGTTTAACGCGTTCGGAAGGCCTGCGGCTGGTCCTGTCCTGCCCACTGGGCCCACCTTCAAACCCGGTGCGCGGCGCAACGCACTGCACGGAAGGTCGGACTCCTGCTCCTCCCCGCCGTGCCTCGCGACGAGTCGCGCACGTCTTGCCATCGCGCGGGGCGGAACGCATACTGCCACAGTGACATGCCTGAGCTTCGGGAGACGTCATGGACCTATGGCTAGCGAATCCACGCGGGTTCTGCGCGGGTGTCGAGCGCGCAGTGAAGATGGTCGAGGGATTGCTCGAAGTGAGCGCGGCGCCCGTGTATGTGCGCCACGAGATCGTCCATAACCACAGCGTGGTCGAGGGCCTGCGCGAAAAGGGCGCGGTCTTCGTCGACGAAGTCGATGAGATCCCGCACGGTGCACTCGCCGTCGTCAGTGCGCATGGCGCGCCGCCTCAGGTTTTCGACGAAGCGCGCCAGCGCGAGCTGCGCCTGTTCGATGCGACGTGTCCCTTGGTCAGCAAGGTGCATCTCGAGGTGATCTCGCACTCGCTCGCGGGCCGCGCGGTCTTTCTCATCGGCCACCGCGGCCACGTCGAGGTGGAAGGCACGCTCGGCCACTACACCAACGCCGCGGGCGGCGGAATCCAGGTCGTGCAGGACGAAGCCGAGGCGAGCGTGGCAACCGTGCATGATTCCTCCGACGTCGCCTACGTGACGCAGACGACGCTCGCCAATGACACCGTCGCGCGCGTGGTCGCCGTGCTTCGCCAGCGTTTTCCGGCGCTCCGAGGTCCGCACCACGACGACATCTGCTACGCCACCCAGAACCGGCAGAACGCCGTGCGCATGCTGTGCCAGCACAGCGAGCTGGTGGTCATTCTGGGCGCGCCGCATAGCTCCAACTCGCTGCGCATGGTCGAAGTTGCCGAAGAGACCGGCGTGCCAGCGCGCTTGATCGAGTCGGCCGCCGATCTGCAGGCCAGCTGGCTCGACGGCGTCGAGCACCTCGGTCTCAGCTCGAGCGCGTCGGCGCCCGAAGCGCTGGTCGAGGCGACGATCGCCCGGCTACGTCAGTGGCATCCGGCCCTCGCGGTGCACACGCTCGGGACGCCGGAGGATCTGGTCTTCAAGCTCCCCACCGCGCTGGTCGAGATGCGAGACCGGCGCAATGCGCGCAGCCCCGCGCGCGACCTTCCTTCAACCGCTCACCTCGGAGTCCGCCCATGAACTCGGAAACGCAATCCTCGTCCTTGACTGCGGTCGCCAGCGCCGCCGAGCGCACCGGCCTCGAGGACGTGCTCACCGCCGTGCGCCAGCTGGCCCGCCAGACCCGCGGCTTGGCCGAAGATGCGGCCGGCATCGTCGAGCGCGAGCTTGCGACGGCGCTGAGCGTCGCCGAGTCCTTGCGCGACAAGGTGATATCGGCGAAGGCGCTGGAGCAAGCGCGAGCCCACCCGTTGTTGTCGCGTGTTCGCGCCGACGCGCACCGCGCCGTCGACATCGGCATGGACGCCGTCGCGACGGGCTACGTCTTCGGTGTCGAGCTGGTCGAGGCGGCGATCGATCGGCCACGGGCCGCGCTGACGGGTCGCGCGGGCTGATTCACGCGACTACGAGGCCGCGGGCAGGACCGTGAAGGCGACCGGCAGATCCGGTTCATCGTCGCCCAGAGCCAGCGTCAGCTCGTAGCCGCCCTCGGGCAAGTCGACCGGCAGTTCCACCTGCACGACGAGCTTTTCGAAATCGCGCGGAGCGACGTCGAACTGGCGCGGTGAAAACGTCACTGCGTCGAGCGGCAGCAAAGCCAAGGCGTCGCCGCCGGCAGCGCGGCGCACCCGGCGCGCCAACGGCTGAAGGCCGAGCATCGGCCGGTCGCCCGGGTTCTCGACCGACAGGGGCACGCGCAGCGTCGTGCCGGCGCGCACCCGCGGGCCTGCCGCGCGAGCCGTCGGCGCGGGCTTGGCGGCGGCTGGCGAGGCCTTGCCGACGCCGCGCGCGCCCGCCATCACGGCCTGCGCGACGTTGCTCACCGCGGTAACGCCGTAGCGCACGATCGCCTGCACCGGCGGCGTGCCGCTCGGCACCGACGCGATTGACGGCCCGGTCGCGGTCGCCTCGGCCATCATGCGCGCCAGCGATACGCCGACGCCCAACGCCGCATCGACGACACCGGCCAAGCTCGCCGCCAGCGCCGGTTCCGGCGCGGTCTTGTCATCGTCTTTCGAGGTGGCGTCACTCATCGGCTCAGGGATGCATCGGGTGGGTGACGACGGGCTCGCCGCAATCGGCGTCGTCGGGGCACGGCAGCGGCTTGGCGATGGTCGCGCCGGTAAGGTGGACGCCGATCACGCGGTTGTCGCCTAGGCGGATCTCGAGCGAGTAGTCGGAAGCGATCTGCCAGGTATTGCAGAAACGCACCTGCAGCGGCGTGCGCATCTGCAGCGCGTGATGCACCGGCGCAGACAGCGTGGTCTCGAAGCGGTGTGCCTGGCGATGCTCGTTGTCGAAGCGGTGCTGCATCCGGGCGTGGATCGGTGCCTCGGCGTCGCCGGAGATGGTGAGCCGGCCGCTGATCTGACGCTCGTCGTCCCACACCATCATGTGCACCAGCGGCCGATCGGGCGGCGTCGCGTGCACGAGCTCGGCGCCGACGCGATGCTGCATCGCATCGGCCCTGGCATCACCGCTGACGCGCAGCACGCCTTGATGCTCGGCGTGCAGCTTGCCTTCGTGCGAGACGCGCAGCGACTCACCCTCGACCTGGCGCAGCGTGACTTCGTCCTGATCGGCCATGGTCGGGTTCCTTCAAGCGGTGCGCGGCCTAGCGGATCCGATAGACGTCCATCTGGAAAACCTGCGCGCAGGTCCAGCGCGTGAGCACCACCCGCACCTCGTGCTCGTCATGCAGGCAGGCGTGGGCAAACTTGACCTTGCCGTCGTCGCTCGCATGCAGGCACAGCAGCTTTCCGTCGATGAAGACTTCGAATTCCACTCCGAGTTCGAACTGTAAGCGGTACACGCCGTGGTTGAAGCAGCCCCAGCCGAGCCACTCCGCCGTGTAGGGCAGACGCAAGTCGCGCAAGGTCTGCGGGCTGAGGTCGCTCGAGGGCAGGCCGTCGGTGCAGGCGATCTCGGGCCCGACATCGAGCGATTGACGCGCGATCCGGATCCACACCGGTCGGCTCGCCGACGCGAGCGCCGCCACCAGCTGAACGCCGCGAACCAGCGTCATCGTATCCTGCGCCGCGGTGACGGTGCCGTTCGCGGCGCCGGTTGCGGCCAGGCGATTCACCGGCGGGTTCACTGCCTTTGGGGCATCAGGATTGGCTGGCACATTGCCCGCGATCGGCGTGTCAGTCTTGCCGCCCACCACGGCGCCCAGCATGACGCGCATGCGCAGCTTGTCGCGCAGGCCGTCGACGAAGAGCTCGTACTCCGCAGAGCCCTGGACGACCAGGAGGCTGACGAGCGTCGGCGTGAACGGCACCAAGGACACGACGTTGCCGGCCGGCCCGAATGGCGGCGCGGTGGTGAAGGCGACCAGGGCCAGGTTCCCCATCGCCGTCATGCCCGGGGCGACGGTGATTGACTCGACGAAGCCGTCGACCGCGCCGCCGTCGCCCGCCTGCACCGACATGCCGGCGCCGCCTGCCTCGACGCCGACGATGCGCTGCCGCTTCGTGTCGACGACCAGCGTCACCGCCGAGCCGTCGGCCTGCGCGTCGCGCAGCACCTGGAGCATTGCGCCGGCGACGGCACGTTCGGGCAGCTGCAGGTCGAGCACGTACGAGCCGGTCGTGCCGCTCTCGGTCATGGTGACGACCGTCGCGACGTCGCTCGCCTCTGCGCGAGCGCCGGTGCGGTTGTCGACGAGCAGGCTGATCCCGGCGACGAACACCGAGACGCGGCTGGTCGCGCCGTTGGCGGCCAGGACATCGCGCGTGATCCGGCTGATGCGGTCGATCGAGCGCGTGCCGGCCTCGCCGTCGCTGTATTCGATCTCGACCGGCTCGGCGCGCGACATCGCATCGCGCAGCAGGCCGAGCTTGGAGAGCCGCTCGTTGAAGCGCTCCGGGTCGGCGTCGAGATCGGCGAGCTGGTAGTCGGCGCTCGTGCCGTCGTCGTGGAGAAGGGAGGCGACGGCCAGCCCGGCCCGGCCGACTTCGAGCCGTTCGACGAATCCGCGAATGGTGGGCATGGTGGGCTCCTTGAGTTCGGTGAGAGAGGTGGAGTGATCAGGGCTTCGGCAGGTCGCCGCTGTCAGCCAGGTCCTCGAAGCTGCGGCCTTCGCGCCGGATGCGCAGCTTGCCGGGGAAGACGAGGCCCTGGCTGCTGACGCGCAGGTCTTCCAGGCACGCCTGCAGCTCGGCGACGCCTTCGACGAAGGGCGGCAGCGCCTGGATGTCGCGCGCCTGCTTGCCGGCGAAGTCGGCGGCCAGCTCGCCGCCGACCTGGTCGATCATGGTCTCGATGACGATCAGCATGACGATGCCGACGACCGGGATCAGGATATCGATGAAGACGTCGCAGCAGCTTTCGCTCGCGTCGAAGTCGCCCATCTCGGGCTTGACCTCCATCGTGCACTCGGTGTCGGTCTCGGTGAGCACGACGCGCAGGAAGATGGCGCCGGTGAACGTGACGTCGGGATCGGGCCAGCAGTCGATGTGGACCTCGGCGTAGCCGTCGGCCCAAAGATGGCCCTCGCTCTGGCCGTGCTCGCCGGGATCGGAGGGCGTCACCGTCAGTCGATACAGCGTGGCCGTGCCTTCGTCGGTCGTCACCTCGGCGCCGCCGTCGGTGTTGACGCCAGGGAACTGCGTGTTCATGGCGTCCTGGACCATGTCGTCGAGTTCGGCGCGACCGACTGCCAGCGCCACCTCGTCGCTGCCGAGGAAGTTGTCGGGCGCGGCGTCGGGCACCGAGGAATCGCGCCGGTTCATCAGCACCGCGAGCACGCCGCCGGACGGAATCAGGAAGCCGACCGGCGTCGACAGCGTGATCGAGACGTCCCCGGATTGCGGCGTGTACATCGGGAAGCGTCGCGCTGCGGCATAGGTGGCGATCTCGGCGGCCAGCAGCGTTTTCGCCGAGGCTTCGGTGAACCACGGTTCGGTCACGGTGCCGAAGCTGCCCAGTTGCGCGAGGAGCAGCGGCCGAAGCTGTGCCACGACGAGGCTTTCCGCCGGATGCGAGCCGTCGAAGTCGATCTGCGCGGTCAGCGCGGGGTCCGCGGGCTCGGTGCCCATCACGACCGACACCGAGGTGTCGCTCTGGACGATCTCGCGCCAGAAGGTGACGTGGCCAAACAGGTCGAACACCGCCTGCAGCACGTCGGCGTGGATCGGCAGCGTGACCTTGAGGTATTGCTTGCCGCCGTGCGCCTCGATCGCGCACTCGATCTCGAATGGCGTCGCCGCGTTGGCCGGCACCAGCGTTGGATCGCGGTTGCCGTCGTACACCTGCAGCACGTTGGCGCCGAGCGTGAAGCGATGCGTTGGCTGGGCGAGGTAGGCGGTGTGCAGCGCGGCGGTGAAGCGCGCCGCATCGAGCACGGGCAACCCGGTGACGCTCGGTACCGTGACGTCGGCCGCGGTGACGGCGGAGAAGTCGACGCCGAGCTGGTCCTGCCCGTCGACCGGCCAGCTTGCGAGCGCGCCCGGCACGGTGCAGGTGGCCTTGATGGTGACGCGAGCCAGGCTCGGATCGGGCGAATCGGGCGTCTCGACGGTGAGCTCGAACGGCAGCATGAAGCGGATGTGCTTCTCGTCGGCGAACTCGAGATCGGCCGGGTCGGTGTCGTCGTCGATCACCCGGCCGCTGACCGTGAGCTGCAATCCCGAGAAGGTGCGAACGAAGGGACCGAAGTTGTGCGGGAAGAGGTCTTCGTTCTTGAGCGCGAGGTGGAAGATCGCCTTCACCGGGCCCAGGCCGAGCTGGACGCAGTAGTCGAAATTCGACGTCAAGCTCATCGACGTGTCACGCCGGGTTGAAGCGAACGCTCTTGACCCACTTGCGGAAGGCGTTCGGCTTTTCGCCGCTCATCACCTTGCGGAAGCTGTCGGGCGAATGGATCGGGAACGCGCGCCGCTGGATGACGCCTAGCTCGAGCGCGTCGTGAACGACGGGATCGAGGTCCTTGTAGAACCAGAGGTCTTCGAGCGGCACGGTGTCGGGCGCGACATCGGCCGCGGGCAGCGTCGGCGCTGGCGCCTTCAGGTCGAGGCGGCGGAGCGACTCCTTCCAGGGCACCGAGCCCACGCGTGCCATCGGCGCCAGGAGGCGCGGCTTCGGGTAGCGCATGCCTCCCTTCGGCCGGAGGTCGTTCAGCTTCTGCGCCTCGACCTGACCGAGAGGCGGCGTGTAGGCGGGCTTTGTCGCGTCGATGGCGAGCGGCTTGAGCTTGCGCAGCAAGAACAAGAGGCGCGCGTTCCAGGCCGGGTCGGTCGGCAGGGCAGGCTCGCCGAGCGCTTTCTTCAGGCTCTGTTCCAGCTCGTCGCGACGGCTGCGCAGGCCGGGCGGATGCTGAATCGCGTGCAGGACGTGGCTGGCCATCTCGGGCGAGAGCTCGACGCCGAGCTCGCGGAACGCCAGAACCGGATTGATGAGCAGCATGACCGACAGCTCGGGATTGGCGCGCACGCGTTCGGCGAGGACGTTTTGGCGCGCGGCGAGGGCACGGTGGCTGTCGATGCGAAGCGGAGTCAGCTCGACGGCGGCGGCCGGTGGCGACGGCTCGCCCGCGAAGCCTGCGGCGGGCCGACGGTACTTGGCCTTGCCCGGCCGGATGACGAGACCCCGGTCGGGATGCCGGCCAGCCGGACGCTTTGGATCGTCAGCATCGCTCATGCGGAACTCTCGCGGCGTAAGCCGCCAAACATAGCCCCGAAACCGTGCGCGCGCAAGAGTTCTCTGCGGCAACGCCGCAGGCCTCGCGCGGCGCGCGACCATGAGTTACCGTTCGACCTCGCCGTCGGCAACGAGCCTCGCCGCGGGTTCATTGAGTCAACGCGCGGGCGTCCGCCCGGCGCGCATCGAGCCAAAGACACAACGCCGTCAATGCCCGCCTTTCGTCCTCCTGCCGAAGCGGGTTCAACAGCCGGGCTCGGTCCGAGCGGGCCGTTTCCGCGAACGGAAATGCGCGACCCGCTCGAGCGGCGCTGGCTTCACTATGCATTCCTCTCGCGCGATGGCCGGCTCGGCATGGTCGCCAACGCGTCCTGGCTCGGGCCCGACGATGCCGACGACGAAACGCGGTACACGACCATCCTCTTGTTGCACGAACGCGGCAAGCCGTGGGTCGCCAGCCAATTCAATGCCGACATCTCGGCGCCGCCGTGGTCGGCATTCAGACAGCCCTACGCGCTGAATGAACCGCGCGAGCTGAAGATCAGCGCGAGCACGGCCGTGCCCGCAGTGGCGCTGATGCTGCGCCGCACCGGTCAGCCGTGCACGAGCCAGTGCGCGCCGTTCGCCGGCAATCATCACTTGCGCTGGCAATCGGAGGCCGGCGTTCGCGCGCAGGGCGACTGGTGTCTCGACGGTCGCTGGCACCGGGGCGTCGACGCCGTCGGCTATCACGAGCGCGTGCGCGGCCGCTGGGGCTGGCCCGAGCTCGGCGAATGGGTGTTTGGCTTCGCCAACGACATGGGCGGCAGCGCCGACGATCCGCCCGAGTACGCGGCGGTGTTCACGTTCATCCGGCCGGTGACGCCGGCCGATGCGACGACGGCGTCGGTCATGCTCTGGCAGCGCGGCCACCTGCGCCGCCATTTTCCGCGCCGCAATGTCAGCTTCGCCGTGCGTGGGCAACTCGAGCGCGGCGCGGTGCAGATGGTGCCGGCGCTGTCGCGCCTGTTCGGCGTGCCGCCGATGGCGCCGATTCCGAAGCGCCTGGTCATCAGCGCGCGCATGGGAGCCGATTGGATCGTGCTCGACTTCGAAGCGGAAGCGGCGGCGCGCGTGATCATTCCGAGCGAGAACAGCCTGCGGCCGTTCAGCGTGCACGAGGTCGTGGGGCCGTGCGTGCTGCGCGGCGAAGTCTCGGGCCGGTCGTTCGCGATCGAAACGCGCGGCATCGTCGAGTTCGCCGGAGGCGCCGGTGGGCCTTGAGAGCGACGAGCCGGGCGCCACGTCGGCGGCGCTTCTCGCGGCGACCGTGCAAGCGGTGGCGCGCCGCGCCCCGGCGGTGATCGCGGCCGCTTCTCAGGCGCTCGGCGCGGTCCGCCTGGCGCTGCATTTTGGCGACGGCAGCGAGGGCGCCCTCTGGGCCGTGCACAGTCGCCTCGAAGTGCGAACGAACGCGATCGACGCGCCGACCGTCGAGGTGCATTTCGACGATCGCGCGCTGAAGCTGCTCTTCGATGCCGAGCGACGCCCTGCCGACGCCGTCTGGGCCGGCAGCCTAGACGTGCGCGGCGAGCGCGCCGCGGTCCTCGCGACCTGGCGTTGCTTCAGCGTGCTCGCGCAGCGGGCCAGCGGACTGCGCGCCGTGCAGGCGCTGTGGACGGAGTACCGCCGTCGCCATGAGGCGCGCTGGAGCGAGCCCGTGCAGGCCCACGTTCCCGAGCAGGGCGACGGCTCGGCGCTGCGCCAGCAGGCGCACTGGCCCGCGCTCGACTACCTCGATCGGCGCCATCCGCTGGATGCCGAGCCGCTGGTGCAGCCGTCGCGCAGCCTCTGGGATGGCCGCGCCGGCGCGAGCTGGGGTGATCACTCGGGCATCTTCGACGACGACCTGCAGGAGACCATGGAGCGCATGAAGCGTCGCGTCGTCGACGAGATCCTGCGCCTGCTGCCGCAGCGCGCGCCACGCGCCGACCTGTACGACCTGATGCGCGACTACGTCGTGCGCGAAGGCAAGGGCCTGCGCCCGACGCTGACGATCGCCACCTGCGTCGCGCTGGGCGGCGCCGCCGACGACGCCGTGCGCGCGGCCGGAGCGCTCGAGCTGTTCCACAACGGCTTTCTCGTTCACGACGACATCGCCGACGAATCGACGCACCGGCGCGGCAAGCCGACGCTGCACATGTCGCACGGCGTCGGCTTGGCGGTGAATGCGGGCGATGGCATGAACCTGTTCGCGGTCGACCTGGTGCTCTCGAACCTGCCGACGCGCGGCTTGTCAGGAACGATCGCGCTGATCCACGAAGTGATGCACATGTGCCGCGAAACCGTCGAGGGCCAGGCGATCGAGCTCGGCTGGATCCGGCGCAACTTCGTTCCGCAACGCGACGCCGACTACCACCGCATGAGCCTGAAGAAGACCGGCTGGTACACCTGCATCTCGCCCTGCCGGATCGGCGCGGTGTGCGCCGGCGTCACCGACCCGGCCCTGCTCGATCGGCTGAACGAATGCTTTCGACTGATCGGCATCGCCTTCCAGATCCAGGACGACGTGCTCAACCTCATCGGCGATACCGATCGCTACGGCAAGGAGGCGCTGGGCGATCTGCTCGAAGGCAAGCGCACGGTGATGATGATCCACCTCTTTCGCAACGCCAGTGAGCGGGTGAAGAGACGCATGACCGCGATCAACGCCATGCCGCGCAGCAAGAAGTCGCAGACACACGCCGAGGAGATGCTGGCTGCGATGCAGCGCGCCGGCTCGATCGACTACGCGATCGCCCTGGCCGACAAGCTCGCGCACCGCGGCGTGCGCCATTTCGAGCGAGACTTGGGCTTCATCGAAAACAATTCGGCCAAGGCCGTGTTGCGCCAGATCGCCCACTACGTGACGACCCGAGCCCTCTAGAGACCCGACAGCGATGGCCACGTCCGACACCGCCTTGCCTCCCGCTTTCTCCGCGGCCGACCTGAATCTGGTGAGCGCGATCCGCCGTCATGATGAGGTCGTCCGCGCCGCGTTGTGCACGCTCGCGCGCTACGGCGTCCTGTTTCGCCGCAAGGCGCCCGAGCGCGCCGCCGCCTGGCTCGACCAGCTGGCACCGCATCCGCTATTCAAGGGCGCGCAGTTCCTGTTCGACCTGCTCGAGTGGGAGGACTTCATGCTCGATGGCGCCTCGCCGCCGCTGCTGAATCTGCAGTCGTTGCGGCATGTGCTCGACCGGCTCGCCGCCGCGCTGCGCGCCGTCGGCGCGGGGCTCGACGGCCTGCCCGGCGCGACGCTGGAGGTGGACTTGACCGCCTTGGCCGCCGAGGACGACCTGCCGGCGCTCGAAGGCGGCTTCTATCTTTATCAGGACGTCGTGCTCGGCGCGCTGGCGGCGTTCGTCGAGGCGCCCGGCGACTGAAGCGCGTGCTGCAACGTCGCGACGTCGCCCATGCTCGGGAATCACGACATGAGCCATCTGAAAGCCGAAGAAGCGACCGCGAAGTCGTCGCACGCGCCGGCAAGTCTCCCTTCAGACTCCTGGCCGGGTCGCGCGGTCGGCAGATGGATCGCTCCACCATTCCGCGAGCATTTCCCGATCGCAGCGACCTCGCCCGCTACGCAGACGCCAAAGCGAGGAGC
>JBDTNU010000032.1:0-19487 GCA_039933535.1 Caldimonas sp.
TCGAACGGGCTCAGGTAGGGGTTGGCGTAGTCGAGTCCGACCACGAAGCCGAGCTCGACCAGGTTCTTGTCGAGGTGATACAGGAACGCGCCGCCATAGGTCGAAGAGTCGAGTGGCCAGCCGGCGGTGTGCAGCACGAAGCCGGGCACGGCCTTGTCGGGTGCGACCTCCCACAGCTCCTTGATGCCGATGGCATAACTCTGCGGATCCTTGCCCGCGTCGAGCGCGAAGCGCGCGATCAGCTGCTTGCCGAGGCTGCCACGCGAGCCTTCGGCGAACACCGTGTACTTGGCGTGCAGCTCCATGCCGAGCTGAAAGCTCTCGGTCGGCTCTCCGTCCTTGCCGACACCGAGGTTGCCGGTGGCCACGCCCTTGACCGCGCCGTTCTCGGCATAGAGCACTTCGGCCGCTGGAAAGCCGGGAAATATCTCGACGCCCAGCGCCTCGGCCTGAGTCGCGAGCCACTTGACGAGATTGCCCAGGCTGATGACGTAGTTGCCGTGGTTCTTGAAGCAGTCCGGCAGGAAGAACGCAGGCGTCGCCTTGGCGCCGGTTTCGCTGAGGAACAGGAAGCCGTCGCCGGTCACCGGCTGGTTCAAGGGCGCGCCGTCTTCCTTCCATTTCGGCAGCAGTTCGGTCAGTGCGATCGGGTCCATGATCGCGCCCGAAAGAATGTGCGCGCCCGGTTCCGAGCCTTTCTCGAGAACGAGCACCGAGACCTCGCGCGAATGCTCGGCGGCAAGCTGCTTCAAACGGATCGCCGTGGCCAGGCCGGCCGGCCCCGCGCCGACGACGACCACGTCGTACTCCATGGCTTCGCGCGGGCCGTACTTCGCGGTGATCGCTTCGGGGGTCATCGTTTTTCTCTTGGCTACACTCGTCGACGATTCTAGGAGCGCCTTTCGCCATGAGCTACAACATCGATCTCTCGGGCCGCGTCGCGCTCGTCACCGGCGCCTCGAGCGGGCTCGGCGCCCAGTTCGCGAAGGTGCTGGCCAGGGCCGGCGCCGGCGTCGCATTGGCCGGCCGGCGCGTCGAGCGGCTGAAAAGCTTGCGCGCCGAAATTGAGGCGGACGGCGGTGACGCCCACGTCGTGGCGCTCGACGTGACCGACCACGACAGCATCAAGGCGGCGGTGGCGCACACCGAGACCGAGATGGGCACGATCGACATCCTCGTCAACAACTCGGGGGTCGCCAGCACGCAGAAGTTGATCGAGGTCACGCCAGAAGACTTCGACACCATCTTCGACGTCAATGCGCGCGGCGCCTTCTTCGTCGCTCAGGAGGTGGGCAAACGGATGATCGCCCGCGCGCAAGGCGCCGCGCCGGGTACGTTCACGGGTGGCCGCATTGTCAACATCGCGTCGATGCTGGGACTGCGCGCGATGAGCCGCGTCGGTGTCTATGCGATGAGCAAGGCCGCGATCATTCACATGACGAAGGCGATGGCGCTCGAATGGGGTCGCTACGGCATCAACGTCAACGCGATCTGCCCAGGCTACATCGACACCGAGATGACGCACCTCCAGTGGCAGACCGATGCGGGCAGGAAGTTCGTCGAGACCATGCCGCGCAAGCGCGTCGGCAACCCCGCCGATCTCGATGCGGTGTTGATCATGCTGTGCGCCAACGAGAGCCACTTCGTCAATGGTGCCATCGTCGAGGCCGACGACGGGTTCGGGCTCTGAGCGACGGCGTGGATTCATGAGGCCGCTTTCGCTCCTGGAGGCGCGCGTGCTCGGCGTGCTGGTCGAAAAGGCACACACCGTGCCCGACAGCTATCCGCTTTCGCTCAACGCGCTGACGCTGGGTTGCAACCAGAAGACCGCACGCGACCCCGTGCTTGTCGCCAGCGAAGGCGAAGTGCAGGCCGCGGCGGATGCACTGAAGCTGCTCTCGCTCACCTTCGAATCGAGCGGTTCGCGCGTCAGCCGCTACGAGCACAACATGGGTCGGGCGCTCGCGCTGCCGTCGCAATCGGTCGCGCTCCTGGCGGTGCTGATGCTGCGCGGGCCGCAGACCACCTCGGAGTTGCGCGCCAACAGCGAGCGGCTGCATCGCTTCGCCGACGTTTCGGCGGTCGAAGGATTTCTCGACGAGCTCGCCGCGCGGCCCGAAGAAAAGGGCGGCCCGCTGGCGGCAAGGCTCGCCCGCGCGCCCGGTTCGCGCGAGGCACGCTGGGCCCAGTTGCTGACCGGTGCCGTGGACGCGGCCTCGCTCGCGACGGCCGCAGACGGTGAAGACTTCGTCGCGGTCAGCGAGCTGGCGGCGCTGAAGGCGCGCCTCGCCGCTGCCGAGACCGAAATCGCAGTGCTTCGTTCGCTGCTCGACAGGGTCTGCACGGAGCTCGACATTTCCCGAGCCTGACGCCGAAAGCCGACATGCGATTCGACCTGCCCGATGCGAAGACGCTCACCTTCGAGATGGTGATACCGATTCGCTGGGGCGACATGGACGCGTGGGGCCATGTCAACAACACGGTCTATTTCCGCTATATGGAGTCGGTGCGGATCGAGTGGCTGTACCGGGTTTCGGGAACGCCGGATCCGGCCGGCGAAGGGCCGGTGATCATCAATGCGTTCTGCAATTTCCTGCGCCAGTTGAAGTACCCTGGCGACGTGCTGGCCAGGCACTACGTGGCGCAGGCGGGCCGGAGCAGTTTCGAGGCCTACGTGACCCTCGAGCGCACCGATGCGCCAGGCGAGCTGTACGCGACCGGCGGAGCGAAGACGGTGTGGGTGAACTACCGCGAAGAGCGAAGCGTCGCGCTTCCACAGGCGGTTCGTGCCCTGATCGTTTGAATGGCGCTCGTCACGACGCGGCACGCGCCGCGTCGCGAGGGATCCACTGGGCCAGCTTCGGTCGCAGCTCGCGAACCGAATACGGCTTGCCGAGATAGTCATCCATTCCAGCCACCAGGCATCGCTCGCAGTCCCCGGCCAGGGTGTAGGCGGTGACGGCAATCACTGGCGTGCGGCGGGCGCCGGAGCGGGCTTCGAGTTCGCGGATCTGCTGCGTGGCCATGTAGCCGTCGAGCACGGGCATCTGGCAGTCCATGAGCACGATGTCGAAGATCTCGCGGCGGAAAGCCTCGACCGCGAGCGCGCCGTTCTCGGCAACCGTGACATCGAAGCCGAGCGTTTCCAACACCCGCACCGCAAGCATGGTGTTGAGCTCGTTGTCATCGACCAGAAGCAGCCGTCGCCCGTCGAACTCCGAAGTGTCGAAGAGCAGGCGGCGTGACCGCTCCACGACTTCCGTCCGGGGCGGCTGCGCGGGCAGGGCGCCATGCGAGTCCATGTCGACCAGCCTGACCGGCAGCATGACGCGAAACACGCTGCCCACGCCCCGCGTGCTTTCGACATCGATCCGCCCGGACAGGACCGAAACCAGGTCCTTCACGATCGACAGGCCGAGGCCGATGCCCCCGGTCTTGCGATTGGAGCTGGCATCGATCTGGAAGAAGGGAACGAATACTTTTTCCTTGTCGCTTTGCGAAATCCCCGGGCCTGAGTCGCTGACCTCGATGTTCAGCACCGCGTCCGGAAATTGCGACGGACTGGACAGACTCAGATGGACCACCAGCTCGACGTAGCCGAACTGGGTGAACTTCAGGGCGTTCGACAGAAGGTTGTTCACGATCTCGAAGAGCTTCACTTCGTCGACCATGACCTGCGATTCACCGCCGGCCGGCAGATCGAGCCGCGATCGAAGCTCGATGCCCTTCGCCGCGGCCGCGGCCGTATGCAGGTCAATGGCGATGCGACAAACGTCGGAGATGTCAATCGCCGTCGGATTGACGATGGCCGCACCGTGCGAGAGCTTGGCGAAGTCGAGGATGCTGTTCAGGATGCGAAGCAGCGCCTGACCCGAATTCCTTCCCTTGTCAATCAAGGCGCGGTCTTCGGGACCAACGTGTTCGCTGACCATCTCGAGGATCTGCAAGACTCCATTCATAGGGGTCCTGACTTCATGGCTCATGTTGGCGAGGAAGCGCGACTTGGCGGCGTCTGCCTCTTCCGCTGCGCTCTTGGCGCGTTCGAGTTCCGCCGCGTACTTGTTCCGACGCAAGTTCTCTTTTGCCAAGAGGAACAATCCCCATTCTCTACTGTGAATCCTCTGCCTGAGCCAGAAACAGCAGATCCCCACGATAAGTAGGTGAACGGTTACCCGCGCGAGTTGCGCGACGTCAGCATTCGGTAAGAGCCATAGCAACGCAATCGTCGCGACTGGACCGCTGCTGGCGATGGTGACGGTAGAAAGCGCGCTAAGCCGGCTAAAGCCAAAGACAACGATGATGCAGATAACGAGCGTCATGTCGAGCGACCAGAGCAGATCGACAAGTGTCTCGTCCTTGTGTCGCGTATACGAGATATAGCTTGCGACCGCTACGAACAACGTCGAGGCGATGGTCAACAAGAAGGCGTAGTACCGAGTGGCAAGTTCGATTCGTGTCCAACAGAGAACGGCCAACGACAGGTACGCGCCGGCCAGCGTGAGGCGAAGGCTTTGCGCTCCTCCGAACCATGGTTGGCCAATACCCAGTGCGTCGATAAAGTAAAAGGCAAGTGCCCCCACGCTACCCAACGTGCACGCTATCCCGAGGTATCTCGCCCCGGGTCTACGGTACACGTCACGGAATTCGGTCTGCAGTTCCCTGTCATTGGGCGTGTCAGATGCCTCAACTGCACTTGTCATGGCAACGCCTCCATACCGAGCGAATCATGATGATGCAACAGCAATGTTGCGAGGTCCCGCTCGGGGCCAACCAGATCGCCAGCGACACGTCACGCGGCATCCCGTTGCCTCGCTGGGAACACGTTGCCGCAGGTACTCGCAGTTGGGTCTGCGCCGCTGCCTGCCGAGGTCGACCGCTAGCGGTTGAGCGTTTCGATACCGTGCGCATGCACACGACCAAGCGGGGTCTCACGTGGCGGTGACTGAGCAGCCGAAGTGACCGACGTTGGGAGATAGTCGAAGGCATAACGTCCTGATGGGCTCGCTCCTCCTGGCTTCGAACTGAAGCCGAGCGTGCGTAGTCCGACTTCGCGGGCCAGGCCAAGCATCGCTTCCAGAGCACACGCCTTGCGCACATCGCGCGCCGCGCAAGCAATGAATTCCGCGTCGAAGCGGACGGCTCCGATTCGGTCCCAAATCAGGTCAGAACACGCGGTACTTACATCGACATGATCGAGCATCAGGCCGATACGATGATCGTCCAAGCCAGCGGCGGCTACCGCCGACAGTGTTTTACGGTCCCCGGCCAGACATAGCCGCGGAACGCCACCCGCCGCGTGGAACGCCTTGATCGTAGAGGCCAGACTGGGCACGTCGATCTGCGTCACGTTCACGATCAGAAAGCGCGCCTTGTCGAGATGGCTGGCAACACTCCTCAGCGCCGATTCCATCGAGCAACTGCTCGAAGTCGTGGGCAATAATTCGGCTGCTTGAATCGAGGGCGTTGTGGGCGACGCCCAGTTCGCAAGACCGTGCCGGGCGATCAAGATCCGCTCCCCAAGGTGCGAATTGGAATCCGGTGCGGGCTAGGAGGCGCCGAGCACTGCAAAGACGCGTTCGTAGTCGATGCGGAGATCCGGGTGCTCCGTACGGGCCATGAAGTCGTAGAGGGGTTGTTCGCCGGTGCGCCACCTCCGATCCGCATCGCGGATTGGCAATGAAAAAATGCTGTGCTGCTGATTTTCCGCATACGACAGCGGGATCGTGCCGCCGTCGAGAACGTCGTCGAAGTGCATCGTGCGATAGATCGCCGCGACGGAGCGCCGCGCACCAAAAATGAGGTAGTCGATTTCGCCGGCGTGACACAGCTCGTACGCGGCTTTGACCAGCGCGGCCATGACCATCCTGCCTGAGGTTCCATTTTCAACACCTAAGCGCCTCACCTCAACCAGCCGTCGGCCTCGGTAGGCCTCGGGGAGCAACAGTTCGCCTTCGATCCGCAGCGGCCGGCCGAAGTTGTGCTGCAGTCGTAACGATCCGACAACGACTTGGTCGAGCTTGCTCTCTGCGATAAGCAGCAGCGCATCGGGACTGAGGTCGTCGGCCTCGGGTTTGCGCAACGCCTCACCTATGGTTGGGATGTGCCTTGCGTATGCCGCGGCCCTGATTTCGACGGCCTTGTCGATATCTTGAGTGCTTTCTGCGAGGCGCACTCGGAACGGCAACATCTCGCGCCGCTCAATGGCTACGGAATATGGCCGCTCGGGCATGAGCAGCGTCCTGTCCACCTTCACTTTCCTCCTGTTGAGTCGATAAAGGGCGGTCTGCCGGAATTATCTCGGCACGAGGATGCATGGGTACGAGGCTTACTACGCAGGTGAGGCGACGTTTTGGCGCGCGCGCGTTCCGAGATCGTGAACTCGAACACGAATTCCAGCTCGCTTTTCGTTTCGCCGGTGCCCGATTTCTCGAGATCGGCACGGGTGTCACGGGTCTCGCCTATCTCGTCTTGTTCCTTGTACAGGCCTTCAGCAAAGGAAGCATCACGGAACAGCCGCAGCCGCTTCGGATGGCGGTGATGGCCGTGCTGCTCTCGGTGGCGTTCGCTTCGCGCGTTGCCAAGCCGTTCGTTACCCGGCACTACGAGATCATTTGCATGATGGCGATCGGGACGGGAATGGTGCTGACATCGATCATTTCCAGCATCAACAATGGCGATGACCTGTCGCCAACTCGCAATTGGGGCGGCTATTCGGCGGCAGTGTTCGGCACCTGCGTCATCTATGGATTTACGCGGATGTCGGCACTAAACACCGTCATTCTTGCCGGCTTCAACGCCGCTGTTGCTCTGTGGTTCGCGAAGGAATACGGCGCCGATGCGAAAGTGATGCAGCGCCTCGTCGTCCACTTGATCTGCATCAATTTGATCTGCTATTCGCTGTATCGATTGATTAGCATTCGCGAGCGTAAGCTTTTTCTTCGGGGAAAGCGTCAGGTAAGCATCGTCGAGCTCAAACGTGCTCGCGATAAGGCGGAAGAGGCAAGCCGCGCCAAATCGGCCTTTCTCGCCAACATGAGCCACGAGATCCGGACACCGATGAACGGCATCATCGGTTCGCTCGCGCTGCTGGAGCGGACGGACTCGGAAGACCGGCGTCGAACGCTGATCGACGTCGCCAAGCAAGCCGCGGACGGATTGCTGCAGACGCTTAACGAGATCCTGGACTACGCGAAGCTGGACGCCAAGAGCGGCTCGCTGCACATGGCTCCGATGGACCTGCGCCGCGTCTGCCAATTGGCAGTGCAGACCTTCCAGGCCAACGCCACCGCGAAAGGCATCGCGTTGCGGTTCGACGCTTCGGGCTACCCGGCCGACCTCTGGATGGTCCACGGTGACGAGGAAAAATTGCGCCGGATCGTCATGAACCTGGTCAGCAACGCGATCAAATTTACTTCCGAGGGTGGCGTCACGCTGCGCCTGCGCGGCGTTCGGTCGGCCGACGGCGTCACCATCGTGCTGCGCGTCGCCGACACCGGTATCGGCATCCCTTCCGACAAGGTGCCGCTGCTGTTCGAGCCGTTCTACCAGGTCGAGTCGGGCATGTCGCGCAGCTACGGCGGCACGGGCCTCGGCCTGGCGATCTCGCGGCAACTGGCGGAGCTGATGGGCGGCAGCGTCCGGGTCCGCAGTGCTGTCGGGCGAGGCAGCGTCTTCACGGTCAGGCTCCATCTGGCGCAGAGCCTCGAGCGCATCGAGACGGTTCGCACCGCACTGTTGTTGCCGCCGGTCGGCCTGGCCTCTGCCAGCGGCAAGACCGTCCTGCTCGTCGAGGATAACGCCGTCAATGCCTTCATCTCCGCGGCTTCGCTCGAAAGCATGGGCGTCGCGTCCGTTCACGCGGCCAATGGCAACGAGGCCGTGAACCTCTATCGTGAGCGCAAGTTCGACGCCGTCCTGATGGATTGCGAGATGCCGGTCATGGACGGCTTCGCGGCGACACGTCTGATTCGAGAATTCGAGACCGGTTCGGGCAAGCCGCGCACGCCCATCATCGCGCTCACCGCCAACGCCCTGACCGGTGACCGCGAGCACTGCCTGCAACAGGGCATGGACGACTACCTGAGCAAACCGATCGAGCTGCACCAGCTCGGCGTCCTGGTGGCGAAGTGGCTGGGCAGCGGCGCCGCTGCGGCCAATGCTTCGCCGGACTCCGAGGCGCCCGACGCCGCCACGGCAAGGGCGGCCTAGACCTCTAGGGCGCGCTCAAATGAGCGCGTAGGTCGTCGTCGCGTGCGCTGCCAGCTTCCCGTCCGGCGTCCGGAACTCGACCTCGCCGTAACTGAGGGTCTTGCCGAGGCGCAGCACCCGCGCCACGACCGTGACGGAGGGGGTCTCCTTCGGCACGGGTCGAAGAAAGCTCGTCTGCAACTGCACGGTCGTCATCGGCTTGAATCCGCCGAGCCTGGCCATCATGGCAAGCAGCATGGCTGTGTCGGCGACCGACATGATCGCCTGGCCGCACAGCACGCCGCCGGCGTGCACGAGCTCCGGCACGACCGGGAAGTCGATGGTCACGCTCTCCTCGTTGACCGACGCGACCCGCAGATGCAGGCGCGAAACGTACTCGGCGGCGATGCCGTCGAAGGTGGATTGCAGCGTGGCAGCGTCGATCATCGGGCCGGATTCTAGGAGCTCGCCGCGGCGGAGATAATCGTTTGCTTCGCCAGACGGGATCAGTTCATGAACAAGATATTTCCGAGCGCTGCCGCAGCGCTCGCCGGCGTCGTCCACGACGGACAACTGCTCGCGGTCGGTGGTTTCGGGCTGTGCGGCATCCCCGAAGCGCTGATCGAGGCCTTGCGCGATTCGCGGGTCAAGGACTTGACCGTCATCTCGAACAACGCCGGCGTCGACGGCTTCGGCCTCGGCATGCTGCTCGAAACGCGCCAGATCAAGCGAATGATCTCGAGCTACGTCGGCGAGAACAAGGAATTCGAGCGCCAGTATCTGGCGGGCGAGCTCGAGCTCGAGTTCACGCCTCAAGGCACGCTGGCGGAAAAGCTGCGCGCCGGTGGTGCCGGAATCCCGGCCTTCTTCACCCGCACCGGCGTCGGCACGCTGGTGGCCGAGGGCAAGGAAACGCGCGAGTTCGACGGCCACATGTACGTCATGGAGCGCGCCCTCGTGCCCGAGATTGCGCTCGTCAAGGCGCAGCGCGCCGACAAGAGCGGCAACCTGGTGTTTCGCCGGACCGCGCGCAACTTCAACCCGGCCTGCGCAATGGCCGGCAAGATCACGATCGTCGAGGTGGAAGAGATCGTCGAGACCGGATCCATCGACCCTGACGCCGTACACCTGCCCGGCATCTACGTGCACCGCATCGTGCTCAATGCGCACCCGGAAAAGCGGATCGAAAAGCGGACGGTGAGGGCAGCATTGCCCGCCGACATCGCGGCGAAGGAAACGACCCAGGCCATTGCCAAGGCCGCCGAAAAGGAAGGGGTCTGACATGGCCTGGACACACGATCAGATGGCGGCCAAGGCCGCGCACGAGCTGAAGGACGGCTTCTACGTCAACCTCGGCATCGGTTTGCCAACGCTCGTCGCCAACCACGTCCGGTCCGACACCGAGGTCTGGCTGCAGAGCGAGAACGGCATGCTCGGCATCGGCCCGTTCCCGACCGAAGACGAGGTCGACGCCGACCTCATCAACGCCGGCAAGCAGACCGTGACCACCATTGCCGGCTCGTCGATCTTCGGCTCGCACGATTCGTTCGCGATGATCCGCGGCGGCAAGATCAACCTCTCGATCCTGGGCGCGATGCAGGTCAGCGAAAAGGGCGACCTCGCCAACTGGATGATCCCGGGCAAGATGGTCAAGGGCATGGGCGGCGCGATGGACCTCGTCGCCGGCGTCGAGCGCGTGCTGGTGCTGATGGAGCACGTCGCGAAGAAGAAGGACGGCACGATCGACCTCAAGATCCTGCCCGCCTGCACCTTGCCGCTTACCGGCGTGGGCGTCGTCAATCGCATCATCACCGACCTCGCGATCATGGACGTGACACCGCGCGGCCTGGTGGTCGTGGACATTGCCGACGGCGTGAGCCGAGACGAGCTGCAGTCCAAGACCGGCGTCAATCTGATGTGGTGAGGGCGGACGGAACCGTGGCCAGGGTCTGGCGGCCGCACCTTCCGCACTAGCCCAATCGCGTCAGCCTTGCTGTTGACGCCGCATTTCCTTGCGCTTCATCTCCAGGTAGTCGGTCTGATCCATCTCGTGCAACTGCGCCGCGTAGCGTTCGGTGCTGGCGTACCAGTCGCGGATGCGCTTTTCGAACTGCTCGCCGGCCGGCAGGGTGTAGGCGCTCAGATAGGCGTCGATCGCCAGGTAGTAGCGCATCGTGTTGCGCTCGAGCAGGCCCAGCACGCCCCCGATGTGCACCGGCTGGCCTTCGGCATTGCGGCCGGTGATCGAAAAGCCCACCTTGTTGCGCCCGAGGGTCACGAGGTAGGTCTGCATCGCCATCCGCGCCGCAAAGCCGTAGCCGTAGGAATAAGACATGTGGATCACGCTTTTCTTCGCGTCGACGGGAATCGCTTCCACCTGGATACGGTAGTTCTTCGTGCTGAGGGGGCCGTCGTCCGCACTCAGTTGCACGTTCAGGTAGTCGGGCGTTGCGGTCGCGACCCGCCAGACGAACTCGAGCTCGTAAGCGTCTTCGATCGGCTGGTCGAACTTGCGACCGACGTTGAGCGAGAGCAATTTGGTGGTGCCGTTGGCACGGCAACGTTTGACGTTGAGGTGCAGGATCAGGATGTCGCACCAATGATCGATCGACTGCAAGGCCTGCTGCACGGTGGCGAACGGGTGGTCGACGACGGTGTAGACGTCGCCGCGAAGATCACCCGAGGACTGCGTCGACTCGAGCACCAGCGGCCGGCCGAACTGATTGGCGGCGTACTTGTCCTGCAGAGTCGCGTTCTTGGCGCGCAGGGTGTCGGCGTCCTGGGCGATCGCGACGGCAGGAAAGGCCAGCGCCGCGGCCAGCAGCCAGCCGGAGCAACCCAGAATCTTCGCGGCATACGCAAGGCGCTTCACAGCCAGTACTCCCAGAGACGACCGAACCATTCCTTGACGCGGGTGTTGAACGGTCGCTGTCGCCAGGCCTCGAGGGTGATCTGGTCCGAAACCGCGAGATCT
This sequence comes from Caldimonas sp., assembly GCA_039933535.1. Lineage (GTDB taxonomy): Bacteria > Pseudomonadota > Gammaproteobacteria > Burkholderiales > Burkholderiaceae_C > Schlegelella_A. The sequence continues at coordinate 11,162 of JBDTNU010000032.1, forward strand.
CGATCCCACGCCTCGCGCATCTTCGCGCCGAACTGCGATCCCAGTATGACGGCCGTCACTTCCTGGTTGTGCAGGAAGCTGCGCCAGTCCAGATTGGTCGAGCCCACCGTCGACCAGACGCCGTCGATCAGGGCGGTTTTCGAATGCAGCAATGCCCCGCGCCGCTCGTAGATCTTGACGCCGCTGGCAAGCAACACGTCGTAGTGCGAGCGGCCGGCGTGGAACACCAATGAAGAATCGGTTACGCTGGGCACGATCATCTTCACCTCGACCCCGCGCGCCACCGCCCGCACGAGAGCCTGGATGAGCTGCGGATCGGGGATGAAGTAGGCGTTGGTCAGCAGGATCTCGGCGTCTGCCGTATTGATGGCAGAAATCAGCGTGACGTAGATCTGGCTGAACGGGTCCTCGGGTGCGCTGCCGATCGCCCGCACCACCTCGTTACCCTGACGCGTGAGTTGCGGGAAGTAGTCGTGATCGGCAAGCGCCGGCCCCTTTTGACCCTGCCATGTCTGCATGAAGAGCTTCTGGAACGCCGCCACGACCGGGCCCTCGATCTGCAGGTCGGTGTCGCGCCACGGCACGACCTGCCTGGAGTCGCCGCTGCCGTGGCCGGCGGAGCCACCTGAATACACACTGCTGATGTTGATGCCGCCGAGCACGGCGACGCGGCCGTCGACGACGAGGAGCTTTCGGTGATCGCGCTGGTTCACGTCCCAGCCGGCCTTGGCGGCGAGCGGATTGACCGGGTTGAATCCGAGCACCTGGATGCCGGCCTCTTTGAGGCGCACGAAGAAGGCTTTCGGGGTGGCAAGGGAGCCGACGCTGTCGTAGATCAGGTTGACCTGCACGCCCTGGTGCTGCTTGTCGATCAATGCATCGGCAAAGCGCTGGCCGGCATCGTCGCCTTCGAGGATGTAGGTCTCCATGTTGATGTGGTCGCGCGCCGAGGCGATCGCCGAGAGCATGGCCACATACGTGTCGGGTCCGTTCTCGAGCAGCACTGCGTGGTTGCCGAGGCTGAGCGGGGTGCCCGACACCTCCTGCTCGAGCGCCAGGTGGCGCGCCAGGGAGTCGGGGTGCTGGTCGCCGGCGGAAAGTCTGGCCAGGATCTCCGTGCTGCGTTCCGGAGAGACGATCCGGCCGCTCGCGGTCTGGAACTGAATGCTGGCCGGGTCGGCCGGCGCCATGTCCGGCGTGATCACGGGCAGCGAACTGCACCCCGCCACCCAGGTCAGGGTGAGGGCAGCGACAAATCGCAGTGGCAAGCGGACGTGCGTCGTGATCATGGATTGGTTCGTGCGTTTCGCGCTGCAAGTGCCCGGGCCGCCTGCTTGACCAGCTCCGGCCCTTTGTAGATGAAGCCGGTATAGATCTGCACGATGTCGGCGCCGGCCTCCCGCTTCGAAACTGCATCGGCCGCGCTCGTCACGCCGCCGACACCGATGATCGGGTAGGCAGGGCCGAGAGCGGCGCGCAACTGCGCGACGACGCGATTCGAGGCCGCGAGCAAGGGGGCACCCGAGAGCCCGCCCGCCTCGCCGCCATGCGGCAAGTGGGAAACGGCGTCGCGCGCCAAGGTGGTGTTGGTGGCGATCACGCCATCGATCGCGTGCTTGTGCAGAGTGGCTGCGATCGCCTCGACCTGCCCGGCATCGAGGTCGGGGGCGATCTTGAGAAAGATCGGCACGGTCCGCCGGTGCTCTTCCGCAAGCTCGCCGCGACGGCTTCGTATCACGCCAAGCAGGGCGTCGAGCGCGGTATCGGACTGCAGATCGCGCAGGTTTTTCGTGTTGGGGCTGGAGATGTTGATGGTCACGTAATCGGCAAACGGGTAAACGCCGGCGAGGCCAAGCACGTAGTCGTCGGCCGCGCGTTCGATCGGCGTCGCCGCGTTCTTGCCGATGTTCAGACCGAGGATGCCGCCGCTTTGGCGAAAGCGGGCACGCCGCACATTGGCAATGAACATGCCCAGTCCGTCGTTGTTGAAGCCAAGCCGGTTGATGAGCGCGTTGGCGCGCGGCAGACGAAACATGCGCGGCTTCGGGTTGCCTGGCTGCGCCAGCGGTGTCACCGTGCCGACCTCGACACTGCCGAAGCCGAGCGCGCCGAATGCGTCGATGCAACGGCCGTTCTTGTCGAGCCCGGCGGCCAGTCCGATCCGGTTCGGAAATCGCAATCCGGCGACGGTGACGGGATCTTCGACGCGGCGCTGCGTGATCGTGCAGACCAGCGGCGTGCGCTGGATCGCTGCCAAGGCGTTGAGGGTGAGGTCGTGCGCGTCTTCGGGGTCGAGGCCGAACAGGAACGGGCGGGCGAGCGGGTAGGGGACGAGGGACATGTGGGCGGAGGATTCTGGCACTGGCCGTTGCATACTGGGCGCCGACCTCCACCCCGGCCCTCTGCCGCGCGCGGGGGCGCAACTTATGACCGAATCGCGTATCGAGAAAGACAGCTTCGGCGACATCGCCGTCCCGGGCGATCGCTTGTGGGGCGCGCAGACCGAGCGTTCACTGCATCACTTCGACATCTCGACCGAGAAGATGCCGCCCGAGTTGATCCGCGCTCTGGCGCTCGTCAAGCGCAGCGCGGCCGTTGTCAATCGCGAGCTCGGCACGCTCGATGCGAAGAAGGCCGACGCCATCGCCGCCGCCGCCGACGAGGTGCTTGCCGGAAAGCACGACGGCGAGTTTCCGCTCTCGGTCTGGCAGACCGGCTCCGGAACCCAGAGCAACATGAACATGAACGAGGTGCTCGCCAATCGCGCCTCGCAACTGCTCGGCGGTCCGCTCGGCGAAGCGCGGCTCGTCCACCCCAACGACGAGGTCAACCGAAGCCAGTCTTCGAACGATGTGTTCCCGACGGCGATGAGCGTGGCCGCCGTCGAGACGGTGTCCATGCGACTCGTACCCGCCGTCGAAAGGCTGCGCGCGACGCTCGCGGCGAAGGCCGATGCCTTCGCCACCATCGTCAAGATCGGCCGCACCCACCTCCAGGACGCGACGCCGCTGACGCTCGGCCAGGAGATCTCGGGCTGGGTCGCCCAGCTCGATCACGGCCTCGTCCACCTGCGTGGCGCATTGCCCCATCTGTGCGAGCTGGCCCTGGGCGGCACGGCGGTCGGCACGGGGCTCAACGCGCCGCCGACATTCGGCGCGAAAGTCGCCGCCGAGCTCGCGGTGCGGACCGGACTGCCCTTCGTCTCGGCGCCGAACAAGTTCGAGGCGCTGGCCGCGCACGACGCGATCGTTCACGCTCACGGTGCGCTGAAGACGCTGGCCGCGTCGCTGACCAAGATCGCCAACGACGTGCGCTGGCTCGCATCTGGTCCACGCTCGGGCCTGGGCGAGATCCGCATCCCGGAGAACGAGCCGGGCAGCTCGATCATGCCGGGCAAGGTCAATCCGACCCAGTGCGAGGCGCTGACCATGCTTTCGGCGCAGGTGCTGGGCAACGACGTCGCGGTGAACATCGGCGGCGCGTCAGGCAACTTCGAGCTCAACGTCTACAAGCCGCTCGTCATCCACAACTTCCTGCAGAGCGTGCGCCTCCTCGGCGACGGTGCGCGCAGCTTCGACGTGCACTGCGCGCGCGGCATCGAGCCCGATCGCGAACGCATCGCCGAACTCGTCCAGCGCTCGCTGATGCTCGTCACCGCGCTCAATCCGCACATCGGCTACGACAAGGCGGCGAAGATCGCGAAGGAGGCGCATCGCAGCGGCTCGACCCTGCGCGAAGCGGCGGTCGCCTCGGGCTGGCTCACGGCAGAGCAGTTCGACGCCTGGGTCGTTCCCGGGCAGATGGTGGGCGGCAGATGAGCGCCGCCGCAGCGGGACCGTCGCAGGCCGAGCTGAAGCGCCTGGTAGGCGAGGCTGCCGTTGCGTATGTCGCGCCGGGCAGCATCGTCGGCGTCGGCACCGGTTCGACCGTCAACTGTTTCATCGACGCGCTCGGCAGGCTGCCAGGACGCGTTGCCGGTGCGGTCTCGAGCAGCGAAGCGAGCACTGTTCGCCTGGCCGCGATCGGCATCCGGATGTTCGCGGCAAGCGAGGTCGAATCGCTGCCGGTCTACATCGACGGCGCCGACGAGATCGACCATGCCGGCTGCATGATCAAGGGCGGCGGCGGCGCGCTGACGCGCGAAAAGATCGTCGCCGACCTGGCCGAACGCTTCGTATGCATCGCCGACGCGTCGAAGCTGGTCGACCGGCTCGGCCGCTTTCCCTTGCCGGTGGAAGTGATCCCGATGGCTGTGGCGCAGATCGCGCGGCGTTTCGTCAAGCTCGGTGCCGAGCCGCGGATTCGCCAAGGCATCGTCACCGACAACGGCGGTGCGATTCTCGACGTGCACGGGCTCTCGATCGACGATCCTGCCGGACTCGAGGCGGAGATCAGCCAGTGGCCGGGTGTCGTCTGCTGCGGCATCTTCGCGCGCAACCGTGCCTCGATCTGCCTGCTGGGAACAGCGGACGGTGTGCAGACCATCATGTTCTGATCGCTACAGACGGGGTCGCAAAAGCGCGTAACCTCGGGCCCGTGCACGTTTGGTGCAGCACACAGGAAGGACGGCCCGTGGCCAAACCCAACTATTCGTTCGAAAAACGTCAGCGCGAACTCGCGAAGAAGAAGAAGAAGGAAGAGAAGGAACGGGAGAAGGCCGGCCGCAAGGTTGCCGAGCAAGGCGGCATTGCAGCGCCGACCGAAGATGGCGTGAGCCCGGCATCGGCCGACCCGCCGGCGATGGGGTCCACGATCAGTTGATCCCCGGATTTTCGGCGTCTGGCAGTTTGCCGAGGCGCCGATGGACGCGGCTCGCAAAGCGGGCCGGGTCGATCGCGTCGAGCAGGTCCGCCTCCAGCGGAATCGGCGCGCCAGTGACCGAAGCAGCCAGAACCTGGGCACCGAGCGCCGATACGGCGATGCCGCGTGAACCCAGGCCCACGATCACGAACAGCCCCGGGGCCCGGGGCGTGAAGCGCGGCTGATCCGGGCGCGGCGACGTCGAGGCGTCCGCCGTCAGGCCGAGCGACGTGCCGACTGCCGCGAGCGGCACCGCACCGATCAGCGGCAGGCGATCGCTGCTCGACCAGCGAAACCCCGCGCGTCCGGCCAGCGTCGCGACGTCGATCGAAGGCGGAGTGCCGAGCAGGCCTGACAGCCGCTCGACGTTGGCGCGGTGATCGTCGATCCGCACCTGCGGATCGATGTCGCCAAGCTGCGAAGTGGCGCCGAACCACATGCGACCGTCGACGGCGGGCAGGAGATAGCCGGACCCGGCGATCGGCAATCGAAGCGATTCGGCGCCCGGCCAGCGAGAGACGGCGACGCTGCTGACCTGTCCCCGCGTTCGCTGCATCGGCCACGGCGGAGCGCCGAGCAGGTCCATTGCCGCGCCCGCATTGGCGAGAACGACGGTGTCGGCCGTGGCGACGACGCGCGCTGATGCGTCGAGCAGATTCCACTTTCCACCGACGTGGCGGATCGCCGCGATGTCGTGGTTGCAGCGGACTTCGACTCGTGCGCCAGCGCGGGCCGCGAACGAGCGCGCGAGTCCGCGCGGATCGACCCAGCCGCCGGCCGCAAAGTACCAGGCGGGACTGGCGATGACCGTCGCGGCGAGTGTGCTTGCCTCGGCCGGCGAGACAGCGCGAACGTATTCGGCCGGCAAGCCGAGGCGATCCAGGATCGCCTGCATTGTGGCGACATCCGCTGTGCGGGTCTCGATGCGGAGCAATCCGGAAGCGTCGCCCCGAATACCGTGCTCGTCGATCCCGATCATCACCGCGCGCTGCGCTTCGAAGGCCGCGGCGCGATGAAAGCGCGCATGGTGACCGTCGTGGCGATGCACGACACCGTGAAACAGGCCGGCCGCGTTTCCCGATCCTTCGCTCGCCAGCTCGGACCTGCGCTCGAACAGCAGGGAGCGCCGGCCCTGTTCGGCGAGCGCCCACGCCGCAGCGCAACCTGCCAGGCCTGCGCCGATGATGGCGATGGGCTCGTGTGCCACGCCTCCGACCGCCGCTTCGACGCGGGACGCGAGCCGCCGCGCGTTCTGTCTCGGCACGAAGCGCGGCGCGAACTGCGCCACCGTGATCTCGCGCTTGCCGCCGCTGCCCGGCGCGATCCGGACATCGAAGCCGGCCGCGCACAAGCCTTCGCGCACCGCCCGTGCCACCGACCACGTCGCGGCGGTCGCATCGGGCGCGGCGATGCGTCCCATCGCCTTGAACAGTCGCGGCTCCCACATCTGCGGGTTCTTGGCCGGCGCGAATCCATCGAGATAGAACGCGTCGACGCTGGCCACGATCTGCGGCAGCCACGCCGCCACCTCGCCGAACGCGAGCAGCAATTGCACTCGGTCCGCATCGAAGCTCAGGCGATGCAGATTGCAGGTGAGGGCAGGCCATGCCGCGGCAAGCTGCGTGGCCAAGGGAGCGAGCCCACCTTCGCGCGGCATTGCCGCCATGTCACCCCTCGCCAGAGGCCGCGCTTCGATCGAGATAAAACGCAACTGGCCGCATCGCTCCGGATCGTTCTGCCACGCGCTCCAGGTGGCGAGAAAGTTGTTGCCCAAGCCGAAGCCGGTTTCGAGGACGACGAAACGTTCACGTCCGCGCCAGCGCGACGGCAGGTCGTTGCCGCCGAGAAAGACCTGGCGCGCTTGCGCGACAGCACCTTGGCGCGGGTGATACAGGTCGCCGAAGTCTGGCGATCGCGGCAGGCCCACGGCATCGAGCTCGACGCGCCCTGCAACGACGGGCGCGGTCTTCACGACGCTGCGGGCAGCGAGTCGATGCGACGCTTCAGCGCCTCGAGCAGTCGCGCTCGCACGCTCTCGAGTCCACGGTAGGCAAGCACCGCGGGCGTCATGCTTGCCAGCGCGTCGTGCAAACGCGATGCGTCGTCGCGCGAACGCAGCGCCGCGTCGAGCGGCTCGCTGGCGACGCGGATCGTGAACACCGCCTGGCCGGTGCCCTGCACAGGAATGAAAGTCTGGTGCTCGTGGCGAAGGCTCGCCAGCGAAGCGATGGCTTCGGCGTCGGCCAGGTCGGGCCAGCGCACGTCGCCGCGCGCCGGATGCTGGTGCAGGCGCGGGTCGGCCGAGATCGTCCACACGAAGCGTTCCCAGCGGTCGGGGCCGGTGACGAGTCGGGCCAGGCGGTCGCTGGCTTCAAGCAGGATCGCGTTGTCGGCGACAGGCGCGTGGACCTCGGCGAAGTGCTTGCCGACCTTGTGCTCGGGCGCCCAGCGCGACGGCAGACAGACGGCCAGCCAGGGGATCGTGGCGGTGGCGCCGTCGATGACCGCGAAGTCTTCCTCGAACGCCAGGCAGAGCAGGGCGGTCGCGCGCTTCGACGCGGGCAGAGAGGCAAGGAGATCGCCGATCGCGGCCTCGCCCGTTCCTTCGGGTCGTCCATCGCGGATCGCCCAGGCGAGTTGCGGTGCGCTGCAATCGTTTGCATCTTCGAATGCGAATGCCGACAGCGAGGCCAGGGCGGATTCACGAGCGATCTCGCGCAGCACGGGGCCGGCGTCGAATCCCGCGGTAGCCGCCAGCGCTTCTTCTGGGGTGCTCGCCAGCACCGCCATCTTCTCGCGCAGGTGCCGGCCGTGGGGTCGGCTCGGCGTCAGTTGCGCGCTGCCGGGCGCGATGCGCCGCAAGCCCGGCTGCATCCGGAACGGGGCGCTGACCAGTTTGAAATCAAAAGCCATCGCGCACAGCGCACAAGGATGAGGTCCGCCCAGTCGGGCCCGCTCAATTCAGCGAAGCATCAGCTCACCCGCTACACGCGTTTGCGGTACTCATGGGTGCGGGTGTCGATCTCGACCTTGTCGCCGGTCTGCACGAACAGCGGCACCGAGATCTCGAGACCCGTTGCAAGCTTTGCGTTCTTCAACACCTTGCCCGAGGTATCGCCCTTCACGGCAGGCTCGGTGTCGACGATCTCGCGCACCACCGACGTCGGCAGCTCGACCGAGATCGCCTTGCCGTCGTAGAACACCACTTCGACCGGCATGCCGTCTTCGAGGTACTGGATCGCGTCGCCCATGTTCTCGGACTCGACCTCGAACTGGTTGTATTCGGCGTCCATGAATGCGTACATCGGATCGGCGAAGTAGGAATAGGTGCACTCCTTCTTGTCGAGGATGATCTGGTCCATCTTGTCGTCGGCCTTGAAGACGACCTCGGTGCCGGAGTTGCTGAGCAGGCTCTTCAGCTTCATGCGCACGGTGGCCGAGTTGCGGCCGCCGCGGCTGTATTCGGTCTTGAGCACGACCATCGGGTCCTTGCCGTGCATGATGACGTTGCCGGCGCGAATTTCCT
>JBDTNU010000033.1:0-19345 GCA_039933535.1 Caldimonas sp.
AGGCTTGTGCGACCTCGGTCGCCTGCATCGTCGCCGCGGCGATGGCGGTCGAGGTGGAGCGCGGACGCTGCTCGCTCGTCGTCACCGCCGACCGCACGAGCAACGGGCCACTGCTCGTCTATCCGCGCAGCCGCGGCGCCGGCGGCAGCCCGGCGACGGAGAACTGGGTGCTCGACAACTTCGCCGCCGATCCTTGGACCGGCCAGGCGATGGTCGCGACGGCCGAGGCGGTCGCGCACGAAGGCGGCTTCTCACGCGAGGCGGTCGACGCCGTGACGCTCCTGCGCTACCAGCAATACGCGCGAGCGCTTGCCGACGACCGCGCCTTCCAGCGGCGCACCTTGCAGCCGGTGGCCATTGGCGAGGGCAAGCGTCGCCTCGTCGTCGATGCCGACGAGGGCGTGCACGACACGACGGCCGAGGCCCTGAAGGCGCTCGCACCCACCGTCGAAGGCGGCGTCGTCACCTTCGGCAGCCAGACCCATCCGGCCGACGGCGCAGCCGGCTGCGTCGTGCTCGACAACGTCGGCGCGCGCGAGATCGCAGGCGGCAAGGGCGTCGTCCGCCTGCTCGCTGCAGGCTTCGCCCGCGCCGAGAAGGCACGCATGCCGAAGGCGGCGACGACGGCGGCGGTGAACGCGCTGCACGACGCCGGCCTGTCGTGGCGCGACGTCGCGATCGTCAACACGCACAACCCGTTCGCGATCAACGATCTCTGGTTCGCGCAGCAGACCGGCTTCGCGCTGGAGAAGATGAATCCGTTCGGCTGCAGCCTGGTCTATGGCCATCCGCAGGCGCCGACCGGGCTGCGCGGCATCGTCGAGCTGGTCGAGGCACTACGGATGCAGGGCGGCGGCGTCGGCGTGTTCACCGGCTGCGCGGCGGGGGATACCGGGGCGGCGCTGGTGGTGCGGGTCGAATAGAGCCCTCATCGATGGCGGCTCTCGTCGACACTGCGGTCGTTCAGGCGTCGCCGACTACTCTAGGGGCGGCTTCCGAAGGACTGCCGACGTCACGCGCGTCCGCCAGCCCCGGACACCGGTCCAACAACCCCTGGAGTCATCGGGCAACCAGTCCCTCGGCCCCCAGCGTCGTTGCCCGCTGACGGTCTGGATCTTGGTCAAGCTGCCGTCGCTCTCGATGCGCAGCGCCGTGATCGCGCCGATGCCGCTGTCGAGCGCCTAAACATGCCGGTCTCGACGTAGGACAACCGGACATCCTCTGAACCAGTGCATCGGCCCCGTAAGTTGTCGCGTATTCACCCGACAGTCGGGTGCTTTTCGAAGAATCGCCGCGTGCGGTGAATCGTTTTGCAAACCGACTGGTATCGACGTTGCAACTTAAGGAACTTCCATGAACAGCATCTCGAAGACATTGATGTGTGCCTGTATCGCGCTGTCCGCCGGCGCCGCCTTCGCGCAAGACGCGATGAAGAAGGACGAACCGATGGCCAAGGACGGCATGATGAAGAAGGACATGACCATGCAGGATTGCAAGGATCACATGGCCATGTCGAAGAAGGACGGCATGAAGAAGGACGACGCCATGATGAAGAAGGACACCATGTGCGCCGACATGATGAAGAAAGACGGGATGAAGAAGGACGACGGCATGATGAAGAAGGATGAGCCGATGAAGAAGTGAGGCTGGGCGTCAGGAGACAAGTCTGTGCGGCCCTTGCCCTTTTCGCGACAGGGGCCGCACACCGATCGCCGCGACCGTGGCCGCGGTAGTGCGCGCCGCGCACCGGAAAGAGCCCGCTAAGTGATCGAAGCGCCGAGGGAATCTTCGGGGCCGAATGCCAAGGCCGCGATCTGGTCGTCGCGAAGGCTGCCGCCTTCGCGCAGCATTTGCTGGAACAGGGTGTCGCCTAACGCATTGCGCGCCAGCTCCCGGGCACGCTCTCGGGCCGCCGCCTCGAGGGGGTGACGAAACAGAGCACGCGCGGCGACCGCCGCGTCTGCATAGCCCGTCAACTGGGCCGCCGCGCGCATGCGACCCTCCAATGCGGCCAGCAGTGGCGGCAAGTCTGCGCACTGTGCGCACATGTTCCAGCGCTGGGCCAATGGCCAGACCGCTCGAAGCAGCGGGCGTGCCTTGGCCGTGTCGTCCAGCCCCAGGTATGCGATGGCAAGGTTGGATTGCACGATCGAGCGACTCCACTCATCGCGCGTTGGGGCCAATTGTTCGAGCGCGTGTATGCCGATCCGGATCGCCGAATCGACGTGCCCGCATTCCAGTTCGGCGTCGAGGAGAGATCCCATGCAGTGTGCCGTGTCGTCCCCTGCCGCCTCCACGGTCTGCACCCACAGGCGCGTCACGGCCAGTGTTTGTGCCGCCTGATCGGCGCCGCTCACGCGGGTCAGCGGGATCCACCGAATCCAGGCCAGCCCCCAGGCCAGTCTCTGCGCAGGCCACCGTGGGTCTTCCAGTGTCGTCAATTCGGCATGCGCCTCGCGCAATGCGCCTGCGTCCGGCTGCGCGACGATGGCTGCGGCACCGATCCACAAGCTGAGCGCCTGATACAACGGCCATCGGTCAGGCATTCCGACATCGAGCTCACGCGCCAGCGCGACCGCTTTCGTAGCCAATGCCAATGACTGTTGCTGGTGGTGATGGAACATCGGACGTACGGCCACCATCCATGCGCGCAGCCGCAGAGGCGGCGCTATCGGCTGCTCTGCAAGCGACTCGCACAGATCGGCCAGCCCCACGCGCTCGACAACCGACGATCTGGGCAGCGCCAAGTACAGGGTCGCTGCGATGCTCGCCGCCACCTGCGGTTCGCCCGCCGCATGCGCCCAGGCGATTGCGTTGCGAGCGTTGCTCGAATCGAGCAAGACGCGGCCAGCCCAACGCTGCGCGCCAATCCGGCCACTCCACCGCTCGTCCCACGCCTCGTCGAATGCTGCCGCCAGCGCGTGAGCGTGCAAGCGCCTGACGGCATCCGTCTCGTCCGCGGCGTGCAGTTGCTCGATCGCCAAGAGGCGCGGCGATTCGAGCAAGCGGTAGCGGGGTTCGTTGGCTTCTGGGTCGTCCAGAACCATCACCAGCGATCGATCGACCAGCAACCCCAGCGCGTCGAGCACGTCCCAGGCATCGAGCGAGCCCGAGTCATCCGCAACTACATGCTGGATGAGGTCGAGCGAAGCGCTTCCCTCGATCACGCCCAGGCGTCGGAAGACGACGCGCTCGCGCTCGTCGAGAAGGCCGTGGCTCCATTCGAGTGCAGCGCGCAGGGTCTGCTGCCGCGCCGGCGCGGTGGAATCGCGGTTGCGTGTGAGCAGCCGCAGCCGCTCGCACATCGAAGTCGCGAGTTGCGGCACGCCGAGCAGCGGCGCACGCGCGGCGGCCAGTTCAATCGCCAGGGGTATGCCATCCAGCGCGCGGCACAGCTCGATGGCCGCCGGCGCGGTGTCGTCGCTCAACACGAAACGCGCATCCCCGCTGCATGCGCGTTCCACGAACAGCGCTACTGCGGCGAAGGTCTGCGCCAACGCGTAGGGCAGCGGCCCCTGGGGAACGGGCAGCGACCCGACGCGGTAGACACTCTCGGCAGCCAACTGAAGCGGGGCCTGACTGGTGACGAGCAGGTGCAGGCCCGGCGCGGCGTCCAATAGTGCAGCGGCGATGCGCGCGACATCGGCGAGCAGGTGTTCGGCGTTGTCCAGCGCAACCAGCATCGTCATTTCCGACACTGCCGCGCACAATCCGCCGAGCGGCTCGCCGGCGCCGCCGCGCACGCCGAGCGCGTCCGCAATGCGCTGCGGCAGCGCGGCCCCATCGCCCACGCTGGCGAGCTCTACCCAGCACACCCCGTCCGAATACGCGCCGACCCGGTCGTTCAACAGATGCTGGGCCAGCAACGATTTGCCGATGCCACCGGCGCCGACGAGCGTGACCAGGCGGCTCCGCTCGAGCAACGCGCCGAGCGCAGCCAGGTCGTCGGCGCGGCCAATCAAGGGCGTCAGGCGACGGGGCAGGCCCGTCGGTACCGCCGTGGGCCCCTTGGCTGCAGCCTCGGCCGGCACCGGGGCCAAGTCGATCTCGCGATCTTCGACCAAGGCCGTGAACCGGTAGCCCCGCCCCGGCACCGTGGCAATCGCCTGTGGCCCGAGCGCCTTGCGCAGCGTGCTGATCTGGGTTGCGATGTTGTGTTCTTCGACCACCAGGCCCGGCCAGACGGCGTCGAGCAGTTCCTGCTTGGTGACCACCCGCCCGCGGCGTTGCGCCAGAGCCAGCAGCAGATCGAAAGCCCGGCCGCCAAGCGTCACCGGCTCTCCACGGGCATGCAGCACGCGCTGGCCGGGGCGAAGCTCGAAGTCGCCGAAGCGCATGGCGTCATCAGCCGTGGAAGGCATCGGCATTGCTCTCGAACAGGTGGTCTTTGACAGCGTTTGAGGACCTTTGAACTCGCCTAGAGGACGGTGCGCGAGCCGTTGGGCAGAGTGTGCCCCAGGCGTGCAGTTCACGAACGGCGCCCAACGTCATCTACCCGAGACTTCAAGGAGCACACCATGTCACACGTCGCCCAGCACTCGATCGATACCAACCGCTATGCCAAGTGCGTCGAAGTTTCCAAACGCATCCGCTGGGACACGGACCGCGATGTGATCCGCGGCCGCAGCTTCGACTTCACCAAGAAGTTTCTACCCGACGGGCTTTCCAAGGTCGCCCAGCTGTCGTTCCTCTCCGCCGATGCGCAGCGCCTGTTCTCCCAGGTGCAGGGCCGCACCTACGCAAACATGTTCGCGCTGGTCGAGCGCTTCATCGGCGCGAAGGTGCTGGACATCAGCCGCGGCCACTGGCTCGGCGACCAAGTCGCGCTCGAGGCGCTGGTGCGGCTCACCGACGAGGAGCTGAAGCATCAGGCCATGTTCCGTCGTCTCGAGACGATGATGGCGCCGGGCATGCCGCCGGGCTATGCCTTCCTGCCGCACCCCGACGACGTGGCCGGCGCGGTGCTCGCCGCGTCGACCTGGGCAGTGCTCGCGCTGACCTGCGACATCGAGCTGTTTTCGCAGGCGCACTACCGCAGCAGCATCGAGGCCGAGATGCATATCGATCCGCTGTGGAAGGACGTGTTCCTGTTCCACTGGAAAGAGGAGTCGCAGCACGCGATCCTCGACGAGATGGAGTGGCTGCGCGAAGACGGCAGGCTGGACCAGGCGCAGCGCGACCAGGCAGTCGATCAACTGATCGGGCTGGTCGGCGCGGTCGATGGCATCGTGCAGATGCAGGCGAAGGCCGATGCCGACTACTTTGCGCGCGTCGCGGGCATCTCTTTCGACACGGCGCAGCTTCGGGCGATCGACGCGACGATGCTCGGCGCTTACCGGTGGCAATACATCGTCAGCGGGGTGCAGGATGCTCGCTTCCTCGAAGTGCTCGGCTCGATGATCAACGCTGCGCAGGGTGAGCGCATCAACACGGCGCTGGCGCCGATCGTCGGCGCGGTTCACTGACCGGCTGTGGCTCGGCGAAAGTGGCGGCGCAGGCGGCCAACACGCCTCCAACGGCCGATCACTTCCAACTCCTGACCGGCAGCTCCACTACACGCGAGTTCATCGATTGGACTTCTGATAGGGATCGGACTCGCGAAGGTCACGGAGAAGGAAGCGTTCGCTGCACGCACGCCGATATCGGATCGCGCGTTCGCGGTCAGCCGGCGTGCTCGGGCGTGAGCACGGCGCGGCCGCGGTGACCGCGCTGCGCGATCCAGGCCATCGCCTCGGCGGCCTGCTCGAGTCTGAACGTGCGCAGCGCGAGCGTCAGCCTGCCGTCGCCGAGCCGTCTCAGCAACTCGGGCGCGGCGGCCCGCGCCTCGGCCTCGCGGCGCAGCATGTTGAGCGGCAGCAGGCGGATGTCGCGCTGCATCGGCTCGGCGAGGTCGAGCTCGATCTGTCGGCCCGCGGTGTAGCCAACGAGCACCGCGCGGCCGCCGGGCACGAGGCGCGCGAGCAAGCCGGCGAGTGGCGGGCCGCCGACGGCGTCGACGAGCAGGTCGAAGGCGGCGGTCGGGTCGCCGTCGCGCCTGTCGGCGGCGATCTCGACATGCGCCCCCGCGTCGCGCGCCAGCTGCACCGCGATCGAGCCGACCGCCCCGCTCGCGCCGCTGACGAGCACGCGCTCACCGGCCCTCAGCGCGCCGACGCCGAACAGCGCGACCCAGGCCGCAGTGCAAGGCGAAAAGAACGCGGCGCCGAGCGGCATCGCGATCGCTCCGGGCAGCAGGCCGATGGCCGCGTCGGGCGCGCTGATCGTCTCGCACCATGTGCCGTCTTCAGCAGTGCCGAGACCGCCACCGCGCAACCAGACGCGCGCGCCGACCGCGAACGATTCGCTCTGCAGCACCGCGCCCGACGCTTCGACGCCGGGCACATAGGGCAGCGGCGGATGGCGCAGAAAGCCACCGGCCGCGATCGAGCGGTCGAGGTGGCTCACCGCCGTCGCAGCCATCCGCACCAGGGTGCGGCCCGGGCGTGGCACGGGCTCGGGGACCCGACGGCGGTCGCCGCGGACTGTTCGGCCGGATCGACCCGCAGTGAGAACCGTTTCTGCCCGTCGACCTCGGCTTGTCGAGGTTCGTTCGCCGTCTCAAACGACCTTGAACAAACCTGCTCGCAGAGCGACGCTTCTGAACAACGTCTCAGTGTCCGCATCGAAACGGAATGCCGACAGGAAGTCGGAGCTTGTGTATTTGGGCAGGGTTTTTCGGATCAAGGCAGACGAATGCCGTGCCTCTTCCGGCCGGTCTGCCAAGGCCAGACAATGCCCCGCAATCGCCAGGATGTGAGCGTGCGCGTTGGGTCGCGCCGCTGCTTTGACCGCCCAGTCGGCAGCCTCCTCGAAGCGGCCCTGGCGCACGAGCGCCATCGCCCGGGTCGCCAGCATGCCGAAAAGGAGCGGGTCGAACGGGCTCAGCAAGCGTGACTGGTCGGATGCCGCGATGGCTGCCTCGGGGTCACCCGACTGACTGTGCACGAAGGCCAATGTGTAGTGGCCGAGCGCGAAATTCGGACTGAGGTGCACCGCCTGGTTGAGTTCGACGAGCGCCTGATCCTGACGATCGATCAGCCACAGCGCGCGACCCATCGACCAATGCGCCGCGGGGTCCCGGTCATCTGTCATCAGGCTTCGATCGGCTGTCTGGAACGCCCGATCCGTGGCGGTCTGCCGCTCGGCCCAGCCCTGGAACGCGTCCTGCCAATGAGTGAACGAGAGCCCGGCGTGGGCGCGGGCGAAACCGGGGTCGAGGCGCACCGCCATCTCGAAGAAGTGCCTGGCCTGCTCGTTGTCGCTGCGATCGAAGCGGTACATGTGCCACAGGCCGCGGTGGTATGCCTCCCACGCATCGAGCGAGTTCGGCGGTTTGAGGATGGACCGGTCACGCTCGACCGTCTCGATCTCGCTTGCCACCGACGCGACGATGCGATTGCCAATCTCGTCGAGCACGAGGAAGGTGTCGTCGCGCTGCTGATCGAAGACCTCCGCCCACACGACCCGTGCGGTGCGCGTCTCGACCAGTTCGGCGTGGACAACGACCCGGCCGCCATGGCTGCGCAAAGAGCCGCTCACGACGTAGTCGACGTCGAGCGTCCGGCCGGCATCGCCGGCGCCGACCGTGCGTTCGTGCAACGCGAACACGGTCCCCTGCGCAATGACAAAAAGACTGCGCAGCTTGGCCAGCCGAGTAATGACATCGTGCACCAGGGCAGACGCCAGGTGCGAGCGTGGCGCACCTTCGGCACGGGCTTCCTCGAACGGCATCACCGCGATCGATGCCCGGCTCCGTGTCACAGTGCTTTCACGCCGGCTGATGGCGACGACCGGATTCGCCACGGCATCAGGCCGCGTCTGCCGCGACGCAATTGCATTGCTCGCTCTTGCCTCCCGCCATGCCACGCCCAAAGGTCGCCAGTCGAGGCCCTCGACGTCGAACGCTTGCGACACGGCTTCTAGGTGCTGATCGCCTTCGCGAAGTTGGCCGCGTTCGGCGAATGCGCTCAGCATGTGAACATGAGCTCGCCTGTCGAAGGGCGCCAATTGCAACCACTGCGCGAGATCTCCGGTGTTCTCCTCGAAGGTCGATCCTCCTCCGAGCACGAGATGTTCGAGGACGGCGACGCGGCAGGCGCGGAGACGCCGTCGCTGGGCCACCAGCCAGCCGCTGAAGATGGGAGAGCGGTCGATTTCCAGGCCTTCGAGGAACTCGCCGGAGAAAAGAAATGAAAGCGCGCGCAACTGCGTTCGGTCGAGGCTGGCAATGCCATCCTTCATTGCGCGGTCGACTTCGCCGACATCGACGAAGCATCCGTCGCGATCGAACCGCACCGTGTCGCCGGCGGCCACGATGCGACGAGATTCCCCATCGTCGAGAACGGTTCGTGCCTTGCTCAGGCACCAGCGAAGCTCGGCGCGCGGATCGCTCGGTAGATCACCGAACAGGTCGCACAGATGGGTGCGCGTCTGAGCCCGGTCAGTGAGTGCCAGATAGGCGATCAGGGCGCGGACCTTGCGCGACGTCGGCAGGCTCACCGGCATGTCTCTGCGAGCGATCGTCATCGGCCCGAGCATCCGCAGGCTCAACTCCGGAAGGCCGGAAGGCCGGTTGATCGGCTCCACTGGAATTCCAACGCTCCCTACCACGCGCGCAACCACGGGTCGCGACTACCTTGGTTCAAGAACGGTCGCACGACGTTGCAGATTGTCGGCGAAGAGCCGTGTAAGGCGCTGTCGATCTGGATCACAGAAGGAATCATGAAACCGCTTGTCTTCATCGACGGAAGCCAGGGCACGACCGGCCTTCAAATGCGCACCCGCCTGAGGGACCGCGACGACATCTCCTTGCTCGAGCTTTCGGAGGAGCGTCGCAAGGATTCGCGATGGCGCGCCGAAGCCATCAACGACTGTGACTTCGCCATCCTTTGCCTGCCCGATGGGCCGGCGAGGGATGCAGTCGCTTCCGTCACGAACCCTTCGGTCCGGATCATCGACGCCAGCTCTGCGCACCGCCTGAACCCTTCCTGGGTCTACGGCTTCGCCGAGATGGGGGAGGGCCAAGCCTCGCTTATCGCTGCAGCGAACCGGGTCGCCAACCCCGGCTGCTATCCGACCGGCGCAATCGGCTTGCTGCGTCCGCTGGTGCGGGGTGGCGTGCTACCGCCCGACTACCCCGCGACGGTTCACGCAATCTCGGGCTACTCCGGACGAGGCCGTCCGGGCATCGAGGAACGCGAGCATCGGCCCGGAGGAGAGCGGGCCATGGTCCATGTCTATGGCTTGAGCCTCGACCACAAGCATGTTCCCGAGATCGAGCGATACGCACAGTTGACCCGCCGGCCCTTCTTTGTCCCGGCATACGGCTCGTTTCGTCAGGGGATCGTGCTCACGATCCCGCTGCACGTTCATTTGTTGACGGGCGGAATCCATGCGGTTCAGGTTCACGACTGCCTTGCAACCCACTACGCGGGGACGAACCATGTCGAAGTGCCGGCGCTCTGCGCGTCCGGTGCGACTCGGCACCTCGACCCGGAAGACCTGAACAACACCGACCGGCTGCGCCTCGGCGTCTTCGCTGACGAGGCTGGGGAACAGATCCTTCTTGCCGCCGTGTTCGACAACCTCGGCAAGGGCGCCGCCGGCGCCGCCGAGCAAAACCTGGATCTCATGCTGTATGGAACTCGTTGAGCGGGACCCCGAGCTGCATTTGCTCTCTGACCACCTTCGCCGCGTGGCCAGTGGCACCGGACACGCCGTCCTCCTCGGCGGAGAGGCAGGTATCGGCAAGACCAGTCTGCTCCGAGAGCTGACGCAGCGACGCGGCGAAGCACTCTTGTGGTGGGGCGCCTGCGATGCGCTGCAGACGCCGCATCCGCTCGCGCCGCTACACGACATCGCGCGCTCGGCAGAGGTCTCGTTTGGCTCTCTTCTGCTCGAGGCCGGCAACCGTACCGCCCTGTTCGAAGCGGTGCTCGCGGAGTTGCAGAGAAGCCGCCGTCCGATCCTCCTCGTGATCGAGGATGTGCACTGGGCCGACGACGCGACCCTCGACCTGCTGAAATTCATCGGCCGACGCATCGACGGAACGCCCTGCCTGCTCGTGATGTCCTTTCGCGACGACCAGATGAGCCCCGCTCATCCGCTGCGCCGACTGCTCGGCGAGCTGCCGAACGATCGCGTCACCCGCGTCGATGTGCCGCGGTTATCGCCGGCGGGCGTCGAGTTGCTCGCGGGGCGGGCCCTTCGCTCGTCGGCCGGCATCCATGCAGCCACGCGTGGCAATCCATTTTTCGTGACCGAGCTTCTCCGCCACGGCGGCAACGATGTCCCTCGGGCAGTGCAAGATCTCGTACTCGCCCGGTATGCGCAGCTCCGGCCTGACGCCCAGGCGATCCTCAGCCTGGTCTCGGTGGTTCCAACGCGGATCGAGCCATGGCTGCTGGAGCAGTTGGCAGAAAAGACGGTTGTAGCCATCGAGGCGTGCCTCAACTCCGGTCTGCTCACGTCGGTGGAAGGCTCCGCACTGTGCTTTCGGCACGAACTCGCGCGGGTGGCGATCGAGACATCGCTCGCCGATCCCGTCGTTCGCGCCCTGCATGCCGCCGTTCTCGGCGCGCTCGTGGATGCGCCGGGCACCAAGACGTCGTTTGCCCGCCTCGTTCACCACGCGACCCGCGCAGGAGACAGGAACGCGGTTCTCCGATACGCACCCGAGGCCGCGCGGCAGGCCGAGGCGCGCGGCGCTCACCGCGAGGCCGCTGCCCACTACCGGACTGCACTGCAGCATGCGACTCCCGAAGCTGAGATCCCTTTGGACGATCTCGCTGGCTGGCTCGATGCGTCCGCGCGCGTCTGCCAGATGACCGACCAGCTCGAGGAGGCGATCGTCACCCGTCTGCGATTGGGCGAGTTCTATCGCCGATCCGGCGATCTCGTACGTGAAGCAGAGAACCTTAGCCAGCTCGCACTCGCCTACGTACAGGCACTGCGCAACAGCGACGCCGATGGCGCGAGCCGAAGGGCGATCGAAATGCTCGAGACGCTGCCTGCGGGCGTGGAGTTGGCGGATGCCTATCGTGTCGAAGCGCAGTTGCGCATGTTGAACCGCGATTGCGACGAGTCGATCGCGTGGAGCTCCAAGGCGATCGAGCTGGCTGAGCGACTGGGGCATCGCGAAGTCATGGTCGCGGCCATCAGTACGCTGGGTGCGGCGACGATGTTCAGCGACTACGAAGCCGGTTGCGCGCACTTGCTGCGGGCACTTGACCTCGCGCGCACGGAGGGCTTTCACTTCATCGTCGCCAACACCTACAACAGTCTCGGCTCGGGGTCGGGTGAGATGTTCCGGCTTGACGCCGCACAGCGCTTCATGACAGAGGCGATCGCTTTCGCGGACCAGCACGAGATCGATGTCTATCGAAACTACTGCGTTTCGTGGCTGGCGCTGTGCGAGATGTATCTCGGCCACGTCGATGATGCGACTCGGCACGCGCAGGACATCCTGCGTCAGCCGTCGGCCTGCAGCACGAGCCGAGTGATGGCCCTCGTCGCTTTGGGCCGCATACGCGCGCGGCGTGGCCAGGAAGGGGTCGACGAGGTTCTCGACGAGGCGCTCGAGCTCGCCCTCGCGAGCGGGACGCTGCAGCACATCGCGCCGGTGCGCGCCGCTCGTGCAGAGGCTGCGAACCTGCGCGGCGACAAGGCCGCGGCCGTCGATGAAGCCGAAGCGGCCTTGGCGATGTCGGTCAAACACCGCCATGCCTGGTTCGCAGGCGAACTGGCCTATTGCATGGCCCGGAGCGGTCGGCCGATGGCCGTCCCCACGCTGTGCGCGGAGCCATTTGCATTGCAGATGGCAGGGCGATGGGCCAAAGCCGCCACCGCGTGGGAAACGCTCGGCTGCCCCTACGAACACGCTCGCGCCTTGTCTGAAGGCGATGCCGCTGCACAACTTGACGCATTGAAGCGATTCGAAAAGATGGGGGCGAAGCCGGAGGCTGACGAGTTGCGTCGCAGGCTGCGCGCCGGAGGCTCCAGCGTGCCGCGAGGCTCGCGCTCTTCGACGCAGATGAATCCTTACGGCTTGACCTCCCGCGAGGTGGAGGTGCTTCGGCTCCTCTGCGAAGGGCTGAAGAACGCGGCCATCGCCGAGAGATTGGTCCGCTCGGTTCGCACCGTCGATCACCACCTTGCCGCGGTCTACGCGAAGCTCGGTGTCGCCACTCGCACGGAGGCACTTGCCGCGGCGCTCCACTCCGGCTTGTTCGCGGGGGAGTGGCGGGGGAGCCAAGTCGGCGCGCGTGGCCGCACCGCGGCCGTGCAGGGTCTCGGTGTCTAGCGTGAGGGCCATGGATCGAGCGTCCCTCCCGCCGCCGGACGTCAAGCATCCAGTCAGCCGAAGCTGTCCTCGGCGCCCTGATGGACGTCGTTCGGCGCGCCCCGTGTTGCCATTGCTACTGCTCGGCTGCGCGGGATTCCTGAGCCAGTTCGACGTGACCGCGCTGGCTGTCGCACTCCCCGGAATCCGCACTGGACTGCAGCTCGACACTGCCGATGGCGGGTGGGTTGTCGACAGTTACAGCCTCGCCTTCGCCGCGGCCTTGTTGCCGGCCGGTGGCCTGGCTGACGGATGGGGTCGGCGCCGGGTATTGCTGCTCGGGCTCGCGGTGTTCGCCCTGGCATCGATGGCATGCGCACTCTCCCCAAGCGGGATCATCCTGTGTGCTTCCCGTGGCGTACAGGGGATTGGGGCCGCGCTGCTCACCTGCGCGACTCTGGCTCTCGTTGCTGGCCTCTATCCGCAACGGGAGGATCGGATCTGGGCGTTCGGATGGGTGGGAACCGTCACCGGCGTCGCAATGATCGCGGGGCCCGCGGGGGGCGGCGCCATCGCCTCCTGGTTCGGCTGGCCCGCGATCTTCTGGATCAATCCGCCCATCTGCGCCGGCTTGCTGGTGGGATGTTGGCTCTGCATCGACGAGCAGGAGAGAGGGACCGCCTCGCGCAAAGGTGCGGCTGCTGTGCTGCTGGCCGTTGTGGGGATGACGCTCGCCGTATGGACCCTGCTCGAGGGCCCCCGCCGCAGTTGGAACAGCACGCTGGTTCTCGTTCCCGGTGCCGTCGCCATTCTCATGCTGCTTGCGTTGGCCGAGCGGCTGTCGCGTGTTTCGATGACGGCGCTTGTACGGCCGGGCTTCGCCTGGATCTGCGGGCTGGCGGGCCTGCTGTCGATCGGCTACTGGGCCACCCTGGTCTATCTGCCAGTAGCACTGAGTCAGTGGTTCGGAGTGACTCCAGCCATGACCGGTCTCTTGATGCTCGCAGCGACGGCGCCAATGCTGCTTCTGCCTTCCTTCGGAGCAAAGATTGCGCGGCGCCGGGGCCTCGGAACACTGTTCGTGATTGGAATGAGCGTCGTGGCCATCGGCGACCTGCTCTTGTGGCAAATGGCCGCCAAGCCCCACGTCTTGGGGACGATTGTCGCCATGCTGATTTCAGGCATCGGTTGCGGACTGATCAACGCTCAGATGTCCGGCGGCTTCGTCGCGTTCGCAACGCCCGCGTGGGCGAGCATGGCTTCCGCTGCTGGAATCACGTTGCGACAGGTGGGTTACGCGCTGGGCGTGGCCTTGCTGGGTGCCACCGAAAACGCGGTCGCACCGCCACTGGCCGGCACCTTTGCCGTTGCCGCATTGGCTGCAGCGCTCGGGATTCCCGTCGCGTGTCTTCTCGTCCATATCGGATCGAACGAGTCCTGAAGAAAGAATGGGCGATGAGGCACCGCAATGTAGGCAAGCCCGCCGTAGCCGCGCACGGGCTGGCTGCCTAACCTGAGGGTGTGGCTGATTCGGCCTCACTCACTCAGGAACATCATGAACCGCTACATCGTTGAACGCAGTTTCCCCGGGGGTCTGCGGATCCCTCAAACCGAGCAGGGTGCGCAGGCCTGCATGACCGTGGTCGACAACAACGCCGAAGGCGGCGTGACCTGGGTCCATTCGTACGTCAGCCAGGACCTGGGCAAGACGTTCTGCGTCTATGACGGCCCGAGCCCCGAGGCGATCCGAGCCGTCGCCGGGAAGAACAACCAGCCCGTCGGCAACATCACGCCTGTGCGCGTGCTCGACCCGTACTTCTATCGCGGCTAGAGGGCCGTCTCGCAACGGGTCCGGCTTCAGGCCGGATCGTCGATGACCCTCTGCTCCGGCGACACCGCGAACGCGAACGTCGCGATCAGGCTCGTCGCCGCGTTCTCTCAAATCCGGATCGACGCCATCGAGCGCGATCTCCAAGGAAATTTCATGCTTCATCACACTCCCGAAACGTCTTCCCTGAAGACTTCCTCCTTCGACTCGCAGCCGCCGAGTGCGCGGCACCTGCGGCGCCTCTTTCTGTTCGCCGGGGTGAGCGTTGCACTCCTCGGCAGCGGCGTACTCGTGGCGGCCGGAGCCAAGGCCGCCAACGACTATGACGCCGGTCAGAACGTGACCGTGACCGAAAGGGTCGAGGTGGCTGCGTCCCCGGCGAAGACCTGGGACCGCATGCAAGACTTCATGGGCTGGCCCGCGTGGCACCCAGCGTTTGCCAGCACCCAACTCGTCAGCGGCGACGGCAACTCCAAAGGGTCGATCCGCCTGCTCACTGCAAAAGACGGCGCGCAGTTCACCGAAGAACTGCTCACTCACAACGCCGCCATGCGCATCGTCGAGTACCGCATCCTCAACTCGCCAGCGCCGGTTACGGGGTACGTCTCCTCGCTGCAGGTCAGGGAAACCAAGACCGGGTCCAGCGTCGTCTGGAGCTCGAACTTCAAGGTCAAGCCCGGAACTTCGGATGCGGATGCCAAGAAGGCCATTGCCGGCATCTATCGACTCGGGCTCGACAACCTCGCCACGGTGGTGAAGTAGGACTGCGCTCGCTCTACTGGCAGCTCGGGCCGCCTCGCGGCATCTGATGCCAGTAGGGTAGAACGATGCGGCGATCGATCAGTCAGGATAGTTTCGAGGAATTCTCATGACCTCTATGCGCAATGTGTGGCGTTCGCGCCTTCTCTTCGGCATCGTAGCCCTGAGTGGAGCGTGTCTCTCGATGAACTGGGCGGAGGCAGCCGAGGTCTTCAAGTGCAAGGCTCCTTCGGGTCAGGTGGAGTTCACCGACGCACCATGCGGAAGGACGCAGACCTCCGCAGTAGTCGACGCACGGCCGAACAGCTTGGACTATTCGGCAGTAAGGGAGCAGTTGCTCAAGATCGAGAACAGGTCGCTTCAAGACAAGCTGGCTGCCACGTCGGCAGCCCAGGCGGCTTCGCTTCAAGGACAGCCCGACTTCGCACGCAGTGACACGCCTGCATGTCGCAGCGCGAGAAGGGATGCAGATATTGCTGCCACTTCAGTCGAGAACAACAAGGCGTTGATTCGAACTCGCCTGAGCGTGATGAATATCGCTTGTGGCGTCCGCGAACCTGACAAGCAGATCACGAACATCAATGTCGGCCGTGGCGAGCGCTCTCACGTCGATCCCCGAACCTCGACGCGGTGACGTCGTTGCCGCCTGCAGCGGGCCGCGACGAGTAACGCTTGCAAGCCCTCAGCCCGCGCAAGGCGTGCCGGCGTCGATGAAGGCAAGCACGGCCGCGGCGAATTCGTGCGGGCACTGGTCGTGTTGCGGGTCGACTGAGTCAGCTCTCGCCGGCGCTTGCGCAGGCGTGATCATCGGACTGCAGGACGGCGCGGCCGCGATGGCCGCGTTCTGCGATCCAGGACATCGCTTGCGCAGCCTCGGACAATGCGAACAGGCGAAGCGGCAAGCGGAGGCGTCCGTCGGCGAGGCGGGCCAACAACTCGGGCGCGACGGCCCGCGCCTCCGGCTCGCGGCGGAGCATGTTCAAGGGCAACAAGCTGATGTCGCGCTGCATCAGCTCGGCGAGGTCGAGCTCGACGCGCCGTCCTGCGGTGTAGCCGACGAGCACGGCGCGTCCGCCAGGCGCGAGCCGGGCGAGCAAGCCCGCGAGTGGCGCACCGCCGACCGCGTCGACGAGGAGATCGAATGCCAAGGAAGGATCGTCGTCGCCATCTTCCACGGTGGTGACGTGCGCTCCGGCGGCGCGCGCGAGCTGCACCGCGACCCCGCCGACGGCGCCGCTCGCACCGCTGATCAGGACGCGCTCGCCGTCCTGCAGCGCGCCGACATGGAACAGCGACGTCCACGCTGCCGTGCACGGCGAGAAGAACGCCGCGCCGAGCGGCGTGGCGATCGTGTCAGGCAGCGCGCCGAGCGCGGCGTCGGGCGCGCTGATGATTTCGCGCCAGGTGCCGTCTTCGGTCGTGCCGAGCCCGCCGCCGCGCAGCCAGACGCGAGCGCCGACCGCGAAAGAATCGCTCCGCAGCACGGTGCCTGATGCTTCGACGCCTGGTACATAGGGCAGCGGCGGATGGCGCAGAAAGCCACCGGCCGCGATCGAGCGGTCGAGGTGGCTCACCGTCGTCGCAGCCATCCGCACCAGGGTCCGGCCCGGGCGTGGCACGGGCTCGGGCATCTCTTCGAGTCGCGGTGCCTCGCCCCAGTCATGGATGCGCATCGCCTTCATGACAGCGTGTCGACGAAGGCAAGCACGGCGGCGGCGAACTCTTGCGGGCACTGGTCAGGCAAGGGCACGCCGCCCGTGATCGTCGCGACCTGCGCCGTCGGCAGGAGATGACGCCATTCGGCGAGGTGCGGCGCCGCGAACGGATCGTCGGTCGCATGCACGATCAGCACCGGCGCGCGCAGGGCAGCGATGCGGTCTTCCATCCGGTACGAAGCAACGGCGCGATGGCCGGCCTCGATGTCGCCACTCGCCTTGAGCGCATCGGCGACGAAGGCCTGCAACAGCTCGGGCCGGCCGCGTGGATAGAAAGCCTGGCGCTTCTGCCAGAGCGCGGCGAGGTGGCTGCCGTCGTCGCTGGGCGCGACCGCGTCGATCGCCGGAAGGTCCGCGCGCGCCCGGCGAAACGCCTCGCTCGTGTACGGCGTGGACGAGAGCACGAGCGACGCGATGCGCTCGGGCGCGCGCGCTGCCAGCTCGACCGCGATGACGCCGCCGGTGTGATGGCCGACGACGTGGGCGCGAACGACGCCGATCGTATCGAGCAGCTGCAACGCCGCTTCGGCCCATGCCTCGATGCCCGCGGCAGCGACCGGGTCGGACTCGCCGAATCCCGCCGTGTCGATGGCGATCGTGCGCCGCCGCGCGCCGAGCAGCGGCAGCACCTCGGCGTACTCGCGCCAGCTGCGCGGCGTCTGGTGCAGCAGGACGATCGGTGTCGCTTCACTGGCTTCGCCGCACTCCGCATAGTGCATCTGCCCGTGCGCCACGTCGGCATAGGCGCGGCGCACGCGAGGCATAGACATCACGTCAACGTGTCCTCGGCCGGCGGCCGCCAGAGGCCCGCGTCGCGCACCTGGGCCAAGGTGCGAGCGAGCACGTCGCGGCGATAGGCGGCGACGTCGCGGCCACGGTAGTCGTAGAAGCCCTGGCCTGTCTTCAGGCCGAGGCGGCCTTCTTCCATCATGCGGCCGATCACCGGCGGCGCGGCGTAGCGCGCGGGGTCGATCGAGCCGGCCATCTCGCGGCTGGCGTGGTGCAGGATGTCGGCGCCGCCGAAGTCGATGAACTCGACCACGCCGATCGCGGCGAAGCGCAGGCCGAGGCCGAAGCGTGTCGCGCGGTCGATCTCCTCGGCGGTCGCGACGCCTTCTTCGATCATCCGCGCCGCCTCGTTCATGACGAGCGCCTGCAGCCGCGGCACGATGTAGCCGGGCGCGACGCCGCACACGACGGGCAGCTTGCCGATCGCCGTCATCGCGGCGCGCGTGCGCGCGATCGTCTCGGCGCTCGTGCCGGGATGCGTGCTCAGCTCGACGACCGGGATCAGGTAGGCGGGGTTCAGCCAGTGCAGGTTGAGGAAGCGCTCGGGCCGATCGACCATCGGCGCGAGCTGGGTCACGAGGATGCTGCTCGTGGTCGAGGTGATGACCGCCTCGGCGTGGCAATGGCGGGCGATCTGCGCAAGCGCGTCATGCTTGGCGTCGAGCGTTTCCGGGGCGCCTTCGAAGACCATCTCGGCGTCGGCGAGTGCTGCGGGCGCACCCGCGGCGTCGACCCAGTGAACGCGCGCGGCGACGGCATCGACGGCGCCAGCGTCCATCGCACCGAGCTCGGCCAGGATCTCGAGGCTCTGCCGAATCTCCGCGAACGCCTCGGCGCGCAGCTTCTCTGCCGCCTGCGGCTCGCGCGGGCGCAGATCGACGAGGGCGATCGCGTGGCCGGCGTAGGCGAAGGCGATGGCGATGCCACGGCCCATGCGACCGGCGCCGACTGCCGCGTAACGCGCCATGCCTGCTCCTACTCGCCGTCGTGCAGCAGGCGCTGCAGTGCCGCGCGATCGAGGCCGGCGAGTCCGAGCGCCTCCAGCGTGCGCGGGCCGAGGCGGAGGTCGCGGCCGAGAAAGCCACCGGTCACGGCAAGCAGGCCGTGCGCGATCGGCGCATCGACGCCGCACCAGCGCGCCACCGAGGCGAGAAAGGCGAGCCCGAGCTCGGTGTCTTCGGCCACGTAGCGGTGCGTGTGCAGATCGATGTGCTCGCGCCAGTCGCCGGAGTCGACGAGCTTCTTGTGCGCGTCGCCGTACATCCAGCGGTCGTTCGCGTAGTGGTCGGCGAGCGGGTAGTGTGGCGCGGCATAGCCGAGCGCCTCGCGCACGGCGATGCGCTCGAGGTCGAGCCGGTCGGTGACGGCGCGCACCGCCGGCTGCGTGCCCTCGGCGTGGATGTCCCAACGCTCGAAATGCTGCAGCGGCGCCGCGTTCATCACCATCAGGGGCGGATGGATGATCGGCCCGGCGTTCATGAGCGCGCCGGAGAGCGCATCGCCGCAGGCGTGAACGGCCGGGAAGGCGCGTGCAATCACCGCCAGCGCGGCCTCGCCTTGCCGCGCCGGATAGACGCCGGTCGGCAAGCGCACGGCGCGGATCGTCACGCGTACCTCCCGCTCGCCGAGCTTTCGGGCGAGGTAGGGCAGGGTGCCGGTCTCGGCCCACGCGACGTCGGCGCGCGAGCCGTGCTCGCGGACGATGCGGGCCATCACGAAGCTGCCGAAGGTGCCGGGCGCGAGGAACACGACCTGGCCGTCTTCGAGATGGGGCGCCATGGCGCGGGCGATGTCGGCCTGGGCGAGCGCCGGCGTCGGCAACACGATCAGCTCGGCGCCCGCCATCGCCGCACCGAGGTCGGCGGTGGCGCCGGCAAACGCGACCTCGCGCCGGCCACGCTCGTCGACGAGGACGATCGCTCCGGACTCGATGAC
>JBDTNU010000034.1:0-19026 GCA_039933535.1 Caldimonas sp.
GCCAGCAGATCATCAAGACAGTCGCGCGGCGTGGCTACCTGTTTGACGCGCCCCTAGAACCATCGTACGAGGCACCGCCGCGCGTGCGCACGCGCAGGTACGTTGTGCCGGCGTTGGCCGCGCTGGCCGTTGCCGCATTGGCAATTGGCACTGTCGTTGTCGGCCAGCGCGCGCCGCCCGATCGGCTTACGCTGATCGTGCTGCCGTTTGCGTCGCTCGGGCCCGACGATGGGCAAGGCGCATTGGCCGACGCCATCACGGAGGAGCTCACCGGTGCGTTGGCGCGCGGTCGTTTGCTCCGCGTCATCGCCACCGGCACTGCCCTCACATTCAAGGGCACGCCGGCAGACGCGCGGCGGGTCGGCACCGAGATGGGGGTGCGCTATGCGGTCGAAGGGAGCGTGCAGCGCGTCGGCGAACGTCTTCGCATCGGCGCGCGGCTTGTCGATACCGCCAGCGCAGCGAACCTGTGGTCCGAGAACTTCGATGTGGACCGTGGCGACCGCGCCCGGGTGCAAGACCAAATCGTGCTGCGGCTGGCCAACGCGCTGGATGTCGAAGTCGTTCTTGCCGACAGCCAGCGCGCGATCGTGGCCCCGCAGGCCGAGGACCTTGCGCTGCAATGCGTGGCATCAGCGCGCGCCCAGGCCGGCGCATCGAGGGAGCGCAGCCTGGCATATTGCGAGCAGGCGCTGAACAAGGATCCGCGCAATGTGCGAGCCCTGGTGCAGCTGGCGACGACGCACGCCTCACGTGTCTCGCGCGGCCAGACGCTGGAATCCTCGGTCGACCTCGCTGCAGCAGCGCAGTACGCGGCGCTGGCGCTCGACGTTTCCCCGAGCGACTCCAACGCGCACTGCGCCCAGGCTTCGGTCTTGGAGGGCCAGCGCCGTTTGCGCGCGGCCATTGCCGAGGCACAGCGCTGTCTTGAGCTGAACCCGAGCAATGCCAACGCTTACCTCCAACTCGCAATCCAGCACTTCTTCCTGGCTGAGCCGGCGCAGACGCTGGAATATGCCGATCGCGGCATGGTGCTGAGCCCGCGCGACCCGCGGCTGTCGGCTTTCCTGCTGTTCAAGGGTTGGGCTTTGCTACAGCAAGACAACGCCAACGAGGCGTTGATCTGGATGCGGCGAGCGCAGGCGGTACAGCCCGACTCGCCGAACATTCTTCTCGCGCTGACCGTCGCCTTGGTGCAAACCGGCCGCGACGAAGAGGCGCGCTCGACGATGGCAATCTATCTCGGACTGGCACGCACCCGGGCCAGAAGCATCCTGCAGTTCGACCACAGGCCCGATCCGAACGTGGCTTTCGCGAGCTTTGCCGAGCGCACCAACACCAGCCTGCGCCATGCCGGCATGCCCGAGCGATGAGGGAAAGAGGCAGCGGCGCTTCCGGCCGCTTCAGCGTGATCTCGGGCGTCCTCCTCCGACACTGTCTCTTCGCTGCGATCCTGGCACTTGCAGGCGCCTCGGCCACGGCGCAGACGGCTCGGCTCGAGCAGGCGGAGAAGGTCGTCTTTGCCAGCGTTCTCTGCAGCGGCCAGCCCATCGCCTGTACCCAAGCTGAACGGCCTCGGCTACCTGTTCGTGCCGGCAGGGGCGAGGAAGGTCGTTCTGGTCTCGCACGGCAGCCAGGGCATCGACAGCCGCATGCTCGACTACGTC
The DNA here is from genome assembly GCA_039933535.1 of Caldimonas sp. Lineage (GTDB taxonomy): Bacteria > Pseudomonadota > Gammaproteobacteria > Burkholderiales > Burkholderiaceae_C > Schlegelella_A. The sequence goes on from JBDTNU010000034.1 coordinate 1,668, forward strand.
GATTACGTCAGGAGCGGAGAATCGAAACCGAGCAGCGACGCGAATGTGCAGGCCATGATGAAAGACTGTCGCGGCAAAGGCTTTCACACCGGCCATGCGGGTGACCGTTTCATTGGCGTACCGCACTGGATCGGCTTCTTCAAGAAGCACCTCTGATCTGCAGTCGGCTCGGTTCGATAAGCCCCCGTCAGGAATGGGTCCTGCCGGTTCCGGCGGGCCAGAGGAACTCTGCCTTCGCGGGTTCGCCGCGCTTCACGACCACCTGCTCGTGCAATGTCTTGCCCCCCAGCGTGGCGTCCACCGAATAGCTTCCCGGTGCCAGCCTGGCGAGCACGAACGGTCCGTCGGATTCGGCCTGCAGCACGGGGCGCCCATTCGAGTCGCGCACGGCCATCGTCACATCTGAGACGAAGTCGGCACGGTGCTTGTCCTTGACGGCGAATTCGAGTGTCAAAGGCCATTGCTTGCTGGCCCGCTGGATCGCTGCCGCCTCGTCGCTGCCGATGCCGCCGCTGAGGTACTCGACGGAGCCGCTCTTGTGCGTGGGGGGTAGGCCCGTCATCGCCTGGGCGATGGTGCCGCCCGCCAACAACAGGCCCAGGATGCTCGCAGTCGCGACGTTGTGGATAGGGGTTCGCATGAAGAATCTCCTTGAGAATCAGGAGCAGCGATTCACGCAGTGTGCCGCTCCAATACACTGCCTCGTGTCCGGCGCGGCTATCAATCGATGCGTACCGGCACGAAGAGCTTGTCGCCGTCCCGCTCTTTGACTGTCCTCGGCAGATTCATCGAGAAAATGCGAAATGACGGTCGCTGCGGCACGGTCATTGTTCGTACCAGCCGAATTGGATTGGTTCTCTTGCGGCGCCTCGAGCTACCGCTGCGTCGTACCGGTGGTCAGGAGGTGCCTGAGCTCGGCCAGGCGCGACTTCATCCGCCGTTCGTTGACCGGACCCATGCGCAACAGGATCTTCTGCCCGGCGCTCAGGGACTGGAATGCCGGATCCTCGAACTCGTACAGAAGCCAGGGTCGAGCCGGCTGAATGGGCCCGGTGATGACCGGCAGCCGGACCTTGACCGGCTGCGTCACGTCCGGTGTGGCGAGCAACTGGTCGATCACTTCGACCACCCGGTCGTTGAAGTAGCGCCCGGGGTATCCCAGTTCTTCAAAGGCTTTCTGGAACTGCGGGTAGAGGCGCGTGTAGGTTGCCACGGCCTGACGCAGGTCGACCGTCTCGATCAACAGCACGTAGGGCGTGTACCGCAGTCCGTTGTCGGCGCTGATCGTCTCCATGTCGGCCCGTTTGTCGACGAGGAACCGCCCCGGCGCCGGATTCAGCGGCCACAGACGGGCGGCGGCATGGGCCCGGCCCAGGTTGTCGACGGTGGCGGCGAGTCGCCTCGGAAATTCGTCGAGTTGAAACAGGGCCAGCACTGACTTTCGACCGAACAGGGCCGTCAGCTCGCTCACGAGGTCGGGAGTCAGGGTGCCGGAGGCCGCGGTCGCGGCCTCGATCGGGTGATTGATCGCCGGTCCGGAAGCGGCGCTCGCCGATGCAGGCACGGCAAGGGCCGACGAGGCCGCGGGCGATGGAGCAGCTGCCGTCTCGAGCGCTGGCGCCGCCGATGGGCGGTGCAGCCATGTCCAGACTCCCAGTCCGGTCAATACCAGAACAAGGCCACCCACCAGAAACCGATTCGCGTGCTTCACCTCGTGCTTGCCTCCTGTCCGGGCCTCAACGTCGTGAGCCGGTTCACCATGTGACTCGACCCACGGCAATGCGTTCAAGTCGATTTCGGGTTTGTTCCTTCGACGGCGCGGCGCGCGAAGTCCTGCGTCTGCGGCCCAACCCAGCCTCGCGTCACCCATGCAAAGATAGCGCTTCGCCTTACCACCCAGGCCACGACGATGTCACGACGTTCCGCACTCGCCGCAGCGCTGATCGCGCTCCTGCCCTTCATTCTCGCAAGTCCGACGCTCGCGGAGGACTGGCCCGCCCCTGGCAAACCCATCCAGGTCATCGTTCCCGCCCCGGGCGGCAGCGGCACCGGCGACACGATCGCGCGCGTGCTCGCCGAAGAGCTGCAGACGCGCCTGAAGACCACCTTCGTGATCGACAACAAGGCCGGCGCCAACGGCAACATCGGCGCCACCGCGGCGGCGGCGACGCCGGGCGACGGCTACCACTTCCTGTTCAGCTGGGCCGGCACGCTGGCGGTGAACAAGGCGCTCTACAAGAACCTCTCGTTCGACGCGCAGAAGGACTTCGTGCCGGTCCTGCTGGTGGCCGACGTGCCCAATATCCTGGTCGTCAACAACGACCTGCCGGCGCACGACCTGGCCGAGTTCGCGCGCTACGCCAAGGCCAATCCGGGCAAGCTCAACTTCGGCTCCACCGGCATCGGCAGCTCGATGCACCTGGCCGGCGAGCTCTACATGCGCGAGACCGGCGCGCAGATGGTCCACGTGCCGTACAACGCGCCGGGCACGGCCACCACCAACCTGATCGCCGGCGACATCCAGCTCATGTTCCAGCTCATCCCCGGCATCGCCGGACAGATCAAGAGCGGAAAGGTGCGCGCCATCGCGGTGATGGCGCCGCAGCGCTCACCGGCCCTGCCCGATGTGCCGACTACGGCCGAGCTGGGCCAGCCGCGCCTCCTGTCGTCGACCTGGTTCGCGCTGCTCGCGCCCAAGGGCACGCCGCCCGCGATCGTCGCGCGCATGAACGCCGCGGCCAACGAGGCCCTTGCCGATCCGGCCGTGAAGAAGCGCCTCGCCGACATGGGCGCCACCACGCTCGGCGGCACGCCGCAGCAGCTGGCCGATCACCTGGCGGCGGAGACCGAGAAGTGGGGTCGCCTGGTGCGGGATGCGCACATCTCAGTGCAGTGATCTCCACGCAATGACCGGACACGCCGGCGGCCTCGCGGCGCTCGAGGTGCGCCTCGCCTACGAGCTCGCCTGCCTGCAGCTGCCCGCGCCGCGCTGGACACCATCGCTCGGGCACGAAGGAGAGCGCGTCGCCGACGTCGCCATCGTCGGCGCCGGCATGGCCGGCCTGGCCCTGGCCGCGGCGCTGGTGCAGCGCGGCCTCTTCGTCGTCGCGTACGACGAAGCTCCTGCCGGCATGGAAGGTCCGTGGGCCACGACCGCGCGCATGGAAACGCTGCGCAGTCCCAAGCAGCTCGCCGGGCCGGCGCTCGGCATCGCCTCGTTGACCTTTCGCGCCTGGTTCGAGGCGCAGTTCGGCAGTGACGCATGGGAGCTGCTCGACAAGATCCCGCGCCTGCAATGGATGGACTACCTGCGCTGGTATCGCGGCGTGCTGGCGTTGCCGGTGCTGAACGGGCATCGCGTCACCGACCTGCTGCCGCATGGCGATGGCCGCGTCGAGCTCCGTGTCGAGGCCGAAGGTCGGGCGTTCACGGCGTGGGCACGACACGTCGTCATCGCCACCGGCCGCGCCGGCCTCGGCGGGCCGCGCGTGCCGGCGTTCGCGGAGGCGCTGCCGCCCGAGCGCTGGGCGCATTCGTCCGACGACAACGACTACGCCGCGCTCGCCGGGCTGCGCGTCGGCGTCGTCGGTGCCGGCGCCTCAGCGATGGACAGCGCCGCGACCGCGCTCGAAGCGGGCGCGGCACAGGTGCACCTGCTCGTGCGGCGGCCGGACATTCCGCGCGTCAACAAGGGCAAGGGCGCCTCGCATCCGGGCTTCGTGCAGGGCTACGGCCGCCTGCCCGACGACTGGAAGTGGCGCATTCGCCACTACATCAACCAGCAGCAGGTGCCGCCGCCGCGCAACAGCACGCTGCGCGTCTCGCGTCATGCCAACGCGCACTTTCACGTCGGCGTCGCGATCGAGAATGTGAGCGAGCAAGGCGGCGCGCTGCAGGTGCACACGTCGGCCGGATCGCTCGCGCTCGACTTCCTGATCTTCGCCACCGGATTCAAGGTCGACTGGCGGCAGCGGCCGATGCTGCGCCACATCGCATCGTCGATCCGCTTGTGGAAGGACCGTTATCGGCCGCCGCCCGGCGAAGAAGACGACGAGCTCGCCGGCTCGCCCGATCTCGGCCCCGCGTTCGAGTTCCAGATGCGCGCCGGCGCAGCCTGCCCGGGCCTCGAACGGGTGCACTGCTTCTGCTACCCGGCCACGCTCTCGCTCGGCGTCATCACCGGCGACATTCCGGCCATCAGCGAAGGCGCGCTTCTGCTCGCCGACAAGCTCGCCGCGCTCTTGTACGTCGAAGACATCGACGTCCACTTCGCGCGCATCGAGGCCTTCGGCGAGCCCGAGATCTTCGGCGACGAATGGGTCGCTTCGCCGCTGCCTCCGCGCTCCGACTAAGAGGACTACCGCCATGCCCGATACCGACGTGATCGATCTCGCCGCCGGCCTTGCACCGGGCGACCCGTTGTATGCCGCGCGGCGCTTTCGCGCCAAGGTCGTCGAGGCCACGCAGGCGAGTCACGACGCCTTGCTGATGCAGCCGGTGTCGGGCCTTGCCACGGCCGATCGGCTGCGCGTCGCGATCCATGCCTGCACGGTCGCCGGGGCGACCCGCCTCGCGGAGCACTACGCCGATCTGCTAGCGAACGCTGACGACGAGGACGCCTCGCCATCTCGAGCTCTGCCCGCGATGCTCGAGTTCGCGGCCACGCTGACCCTTGACCCACGGCGCGGCGACCATGCCGCGATCGAAGCGCTGAAGAGCGCGGGCCTCGACGACGGGGCGATCGTCGCGCTCGCCCAGCTCGTGGCTTTCCTGTCGTACCAGCTTCGCGTCGTCGCCGGCCTGCAGGCGCTGCGCGCAAGCCATGGAGAAGCACGATGAGCGACGTTGCCGCCGAACAAACTCCCACGCCGATCCGGCGCAACGGCTTCACCAACGAGAGCCTGGAGTGGCACTCCTGGCTGCAGCCCCTCGTCGTCGCCAAGGCGAGCCCCTTGCAGCTCGAGGTCCTCGACGAAAGCCATCCGCAATCGCGCAGCTCCGCCTACTACCTCACGCTCGCCCACCAGCCGCTGATGCTGCGCCATCGCTCCGCCGCCTACAACGCCATCATGTACGCGCCCGGCGGCCTGCCGCGCGCGGAGCGCGAGCTCGGCGCGATGGCCGTCTCGGTGACCAACGGCTGCGTCTACTGCACGTCGGTGCACGCGCAGCGCTACGCACAGCTGGCAAAGCGGACCGACACGGTCGAGCAGGTCTTCGACGACCCCGCCAGCGCCGGTAGCACCGAGCGCGAACGCGCCATCACGCGCTTTGCGATCGCCGTCACGCTGCGGCCGCAGGCGCTGGGCGCCGACGACATCGCGCCTCTGCGCAGCGTCGGCATGAGCGACGAAGAGATCATCGATCTGCTGCACGCCGTGTCGATCTTCGGCTGGGCCAACCGGCTGATGCAAAACCTCGGCGAGCCCGCGACCGACGCCTGATTGCAAACGGCCAGAATGCGGCATGGCAGCACGCCCCTGACCGAAGGAGAAACCTATGACGAACACCAGACATCTCGACGACGCGTTGAGCGACCTTCGGTCGGAGATTCGCAACCTCGACCTCAGCGACGAAGACGCAAGGCGCCGCCTCGACCTTCTCGTCGCCGACATCGGCGCGCACGCCGGAAAACCGGAGGTCGCCGTCACCGACGAAACGCTCGTCGAGCGCCTCAAGTCCTCGACACTGGAGTTCGAGCTCTCCCATCCCCGCCTCGCCGTCCTCATGAACGACCTGCTGGAGAAACTGAGCACGATGGGCGTCTGACTTCGACGGGCCAGTCGACCCCACCTGGGTCGACAGCCACTTCCATATAGAGATGGAGCGCACGACCAGGCCTCAACCGCCGGCAAGGAACTGCTCCACGGCCTGCAGCGAACGCGGCGCGGCCTCTTCCTGCGGCAGGTGGCCGGCGCCGGGCACGGCGAACAGCCGCACGTGAGGGATGGCCTTCAGGTAGTCGGCCGAGTTGGCGAACGGGATCATCGCGTCGCGCTCGCCCCAGACCAGCAGGGTCGGCGCCTGAATGCGCTTCAGGAGCGGAACCGGATCGACCAGCACCGTCTGCTGCATGCGCGCCAGCATCGCGTCGCGTGCGCCCGGTGCGCGCATCAGGTCGTGATAGCGGGTGACCAGCGCGTCGTCGAGCACATCGGGATTCGCATAGGCCGGCGCCAGGTTCATGCGCAGCACCGCCTTCGGCAGGACGTGGCGCATCAGCTTGAGGAGCGCCGGCACATCGGCAGCCTTGCCGTAGTCGAAGCCGGGGCTGGAGAAGCCGTCGGGCGAGACGAGCACGAGCTTGTCGACGCGCTCCGGGTGCAGGGCTGCGAACGTCCAGGCGATGCGGCCGCCGATCGAGTGGCCGACGATGCTGGCCCGCGCCAGGTCCAGCCGATCCATGATCGCGAGCAGGAGCTCGATGCTGCGCGCGTCGCGATAGTCGCCGGCAGGGTCAGGGGCACTCAGGCCGCTGCCGGGCAGATCGAAGCGGATCACGCGGTAGCGCGCGGAAAGCGCGCTCGACCAGGCCTCCCACGTTTCCAGGCTGGCGCCGAAGCCGTGCAGCATGATCACGGCGGGCGCGGCTTTCGGGCCGGTGTCGCGAACACGGAGCTGCCAGGGGCCGAGCGTCATCTTGTCGGCCGGGCCGGCGAGGTAGCGCGACTCCAGCGTGGCGCGCGGCAGGTCGGGGGTCCAGAGCCACCACGCAGCGGCGGCGAGAAGAAGGAGGGCGAGGGCGAGCAGGGCGGATTTCATTCGAAGTCGAGCAGCACCTTCATCGCCTGCGATCGATCGGCGGCGAGCGCGAAGGCGCGGCCCGCATCGCGATACGACAGCGTCGCCGAGATCAGCGGCTTGACGTCGACCAGCTTCTTGTTGAGCAGGTCGACCGCCATCTCGAATTCCTCGTGGAAGCGAAATGCGCCGCGCAGGTCGAACTCCTTGGCGACGATGGTGTTGATGGGCAGCGTCATCTCGCCGCCCAGTCCGACCTGGACGATGATGCCGCGCGGCTTGAGCGCGTCGAAGGCGCCGCGCAATGCCGACTGGTTGCCGCTCGCTTCGAACAGCACGTCGAACGTTCCCTTGTCGGCGCCATAGCCGGCCAGCGCGTCGGGGCGCGCGGCGACATCGACGGTCTCGTCGGCGCCGACCTTGATCGCGGTGCGCAGCGGAAACGCGCCGACGTCGGTGACGACAATGCGCGTCGCGCCAGCCCGTCGCGCGGCGATGACGATGAGCGCGCCGATCGGCCCGCAGCCGGTGACGAGCACGCTCTTGCCGAGCAGCGAGCCGGCCCGGCGCACGGCGTGCAGGGCGACCGAGAGCGGCTCGGACAGCGCGCCTTCGGCATCGCTCACGCCGTCGGCCAGTCGATAGGCCTGCGAAGGCTCGACCACGATCTGCTGGCGAAATGCGCCTTGCACGTGCGGTGTGCGCATCGCGCTGCCGTAGTAGCGCATGTCGAGACAATGGTTCTGCAGCCCCTGCTGGCAATAGCGGCAGTGGCCGCAGGGCCGGCTCGGACTGATGGCAACCCGATCACCGACCTCGAAGCCCTGCACGCCGGCGCCCATGGCCTCGATCGTGCCGGCGATCTCGTGGCCGAGCACCATCGGCTCCTTGACCCGCACCGTGCCGAAGCCGCCGTGCTGGTAGTAGTGCAGGTCCGAGCCGCAGATGCCGCCGAAGCGGACGCGGGCCTGCAGTTGCCCGGCGCCGAGCACGGGCGTGGCGACGTCTTCGACCCGAAGGTCGCCTGCGGAATGAATGACCAATGCGTCCATGGCGAGAGCTTTCGTTTGACTAATGACCGCGTGCGAATCATGGCGCATGGCAGCGGGCACGGTGGATGCTGGCAAGCAAACGGCGCACGGGGGCTTTCACGGTGGTGACGGGAAGAAGGCGCCGGCTAAGCTTCGAGTGCGCATGATGCTCGCGGCTTGCGATGCGTAGCCGAGCGAGCGTTGCCAATCGGGAGAGGGAAGAGTGATGTTCTTGAAACAGGCGGTCCGCGCCGCATCGGGCGCGGTTCTGCTCGTTCTGGCTGCGTGCGGAGGCGGAGGCGGAGGAACGGAGACCTTGACCGTAGGCTTCTCGTACCCCGAAGCGCTGGCCAACGTGCGCGAGCCGATTCATGTGTTGCCGGCCCTCACGGGCCTGCAAGGTCACGCGCCGAGCTGCACGCTTTCGGCGGGAACGTTGCCGCCGGGCGTGACGGTCGACGCCTCGACCTGCGTCATAGCGGGCACACCCACGGCCGCAGGCAACTTCGGCTACGCCATCCGGCTGACCTCTTCGGACGTGCAAGGCAGCGTCGAGGCCGACGGGAACATCGTCATCGTCGACCCCACGCCCACGTTCTTCAGCAACGTCGGCGCGCAATTGAACCTCCGCTATGCGCAGGCCTTCTCGTCGCTGCCACTGGTCGCATTTGCCGGAACCTACGTGGCGCAGCCGGGAGACTCGCTCCGCTATTCGGCGCTGGGCTCGCTGCCTGCCGGCCTCGTCCTCGACCCGCTGACGAGCGCGGTCCAGGGAACGCCGACGGGGTTCGGCTCCTACACGGTGCAGATCGTGGGAACGCTGGTGCGCGGCGGGGTCTCGTACCCGAGCCCGCCCGTGAGCGTGGGCTTCGACATCGCGGCCGTCGTGCTGCAGGTGTCGTACCCGGCCTGCATCGTCGCCGTCGCGACGCCGTATTCCTGCGCCCCGGCCTTCGACGATCCGGCGGTGGCGGCGGGCCTGACATTCACGTATTCGTCGACCGACCTGCCGGCCGGGTTCACGATCGATCCGGCGACCGGCGTCATCGTCGGCGAGTCGAACACGATTGGCCGCGTCCCCGTCACCATCGCAGTGCGCATGGTCTACCCCGATGGCAGCGTTCAGAACTCGACCGTCGGCGCCGCCGTTTGGTCGGGAGGTGTCACGCCGATCTGGGATCCGGCCGCCAGCGACTTCGGTGTCGCCGACCTGCAGGGGTCGTCGTTCATACCGGGCTTTTCGGTCTATGCGAAGTTCACGACCGGCGTCTCGTTCGGACTGGACGTGACCGACATCCGTATCGGCGCACCGGGCGATGTCTACGTGTATGCCTTGCAACCCTACGACGCGGGCACGCCCCTTCCTTCGTGGGTGAGCATCGATCCGGGCACGGGCCATGTGTTCGGGATTGCGCCGGGCACTGTCGTGCCGCAGGCCATGTTCCGAGTACAGCTCACGACGCAGCGCAACGGATTGACGTTCGTCGACAGCTCGGCCTGGTACGTCGTGGTTCGCTAGGGACGACGCGATGCCGGCCCTGAATCGCAGGACGTTCCTGCAGGCGGCGCTTCCGGCGCTCGCCTTCGCTCCGTACGCAGCGCGGGCCGATGCACCTGCGGTGCCCATCGCCGACATGCACAGCCACTTCGGCATCCTGCAGCGGCCGTCGATGCCGAGCGTCTCGTTCGCGGCCGATCTGCGCTCCCAGCACGTGGCGCTGATCGCGTGGGCCATGCCTTCCGATCTGCGCTGGACTCGTCTGGTAGAGACCGGCGTGGCGCAATCGGGCGAGCCGGAACCCGGCGCCCTGCGCGCGTTCTTCAGCGACCGGCTCGGCAGGATGAAGGCCTATGTTGCTCGCGGCGGCCTCCGTCCCGTGCTCGCCCAGGCCGACGTCGACGCCTGTGTGGCTGGCGAGTCGGGCGTCGTGCTCGCGTCGGAAGGTGCGGACTTCCTCGAGGGCCGGATCGAGACGCTGGGCACGTTCTACGACCTGGGGCTGCGCCACCTTCAGCTCGTGCACTACATCCGCAATCCGATCGGCGACTTCCAGACCGTCGCGCCGGTGCACAACGGCCTGAGCGAGGCCGGCAAGCACCTCGTCGAGGCCTGCAACGAGAAAGGCATCCTCGTCGATCTCGCCCATTGCAGCGCCGCCGCCGTCGACCAGGCGCTCGCTGTCACGAACACGCCGGTCGTCTGGTCGCACAGCTGGGTCGACAAGACCGAGGGGCGCTGGCAGGACGGCGTCGGCTACCTGCAAAGAAGGCTCTCTCTCGATCAGGCGAAGAAGATCGCCGCCGCCGGCGGCGTCGTCGGCCTGTGGGGGCTCGGCCTTCCGAAGCCCGGTCCGAGCCGCACGCCGGGAGAAGGCAACTGGACCGTCGGTCTCGGCGACCGGCGAGGCTACGCACGCGAGCTGGCGAACCTCGTGAACTGGATCGGCGCCGATCACGTCGGCATCGGCACCGACATGGAGGGAGTGGGCACCGCCTGGTCGGTCAACAACTACGACCACGTGCGCAGCGTCATCGAAGCCCTTCAGGACATGAAGCTGCCGGCGAGCGTGATCGAGCAGGTGGCGTATGCGAACTACGCGCGGGTGCTGAGGGCAGCGTTGCGGCGCTGAGCTTCAGCGCACGAGGAAGTCGCGAACCAGCTTGATCGTGGCTTGCGGGTTCTCTTCCATGATCCAGTGTCCCGAATCCGGAACGACGCCTTCGGTCACGTCGTCGGCGGCGGCGCGCATGACCGTCGCCATCATCGGACCGAAGGACTTCTGACCGCCGAGCGCGAGCACCGGCATCTTCAACCGGCCGTTGGCGAGGAACGCGCGGTTGTCGATCGCGTCCTGGTCGAAGGCCGCGAACTGCGCAAAGCCCGAATGCATGGCGCCGGGCAAGGCGTAGAGCTTCGCGTAGTGCCTGCGCGCCGCTTCGCTGAAGTGATCGGGCGACGCCGAGAACTCGTTCCAGAACCGGTCGAGATAGATCCGCTCGCGGCCTTTCACCAGGCGCTCCATGTCCGGCCCACCGAAGCGAAAGTGCCACAGCAGGGGATTCTTCAGGATCTCTTCCCACGGCCCGACGCCTGGCACCGGTGCGTCGATCAGCACCAGCTTGCGCATGCGATCCGGATGTTGCGCGGCGAACTGGAACGCGACCATGTTGCCGATGTCGTGCGCCACCACGTCGGCCTGCTGCACGCCGAGCGCGGTCATGACGCCGGCAACGTCTTCCGCCTGGGTTTTCTTGTCGAAGCCGCCCGCGGGCTTCGACGACAGTCCCAGGCCACGCAGGTCGGGGACGATCACCGTATGGTCGTGTGCCAGGTCCACCGCGAGCGGCGCCCACATGTCGCCGGTTTCTCCATAGCCGTGCAGCAGCACCACGGCCGGGCCGGAGCCGCCCGAGCGCACGTGGATGGTGACGCCGTTGGTGGCGATGTCGCGCACCTTGAAGGCCGGAAACGCGAAGGCTTGCGCCGACGCGATGGAAGGCACAAGCAGGTACATCAGCAACGCCAGGGCCGGCAAGGAACGAAAACGCATCGAGATTCTCCAGGAAAGTCGAGGCCGCACGATGCGGCTGCCTGCGCAGTATCGGAGTCCGTGGCTGCGCCGCCTAGCCGGCTCAGGCTGCAATCACCTTCAACCACGGGTTTAAAATCGAAGCGTGGCACACGTTCAGCATCTGGTGTCGTTCGTTCAGACGGCGGAGCAGGGAAGCTTCTCCGCCGCTGCCCGCATCCTCGGCCTGACGCCGGCCGGCGTCAGCAAGAACGTCGGGCGTCTCGAGGCCGATCTCGGCGTGCGGCTCTTCCATCGCAGCACGCGTCGCCTGGCCCTGACCGAAAGCGGTGAACGGTTCCTGCGCCAGGTCGATGCGCCGCTGAAGTCGCTGCAAGGCGCCGTGGCCGGTGTCCGCCTTCGCGACGAAGAGCCGGCCGGCACCCTGAAGGTCAGCATGGGCCAGGCCTTCGGTCGCAACTTCATGGTCCCGTTGCTGGCAGACTTTCTCGCCCGCCATCCGCGCGTGCTGCCGGACTGGCATTTCGACAACCGCCAGGTAGACATCGTGGGCGAGGGATTCGATGCCGCGATCGGTGGCGGCTTCCCCCTGGCGTCGAGCGTAGTCGCGCGCGAGCTGGCGCCGGTGCACATCGTCGCGGTCGCGTCGCCGGGCTACATGGCGGGCCGGCGGCCGCCGCACGGCCCCGAGGACCTTGCGTCGTTCGACGCCATCATGCGTCGCTCGTCGCCTACCGGAAGAGTGCGGCCCTGGACGCTGCGCTCGCGGCGCGCGGCCGAGCAGACGGTGCAATGCCGGCCGCGGCTCATCTTCAGCGACCCCGAAGCGATCGCGCAGGCGGCGCGGCTCGGCCTCGGCGTCGCGCTGCTGCCGATGCCCTTCGCCTTTGCCGCCATCCAGTCCGGCGAGCTCGTGCGGCTGCTGCCGGGCTGGTACAGCGATGCCGGGCCGCTTTCGTTGTACTACCCGAGCAGACGGCTGCTGCCCGCGAAGACCCGGGTCTTCGTCGACTTCGTGGTGGAGCGCTTCCGGTCGGCCGGCTTCGCCCGCGTGGTCGACGGTCGCTGACGGCGGCCACCCGATCGCGCGCCTTCAGCTCGAAGGCGCGCCTGCCGCATACGTGGGCGCCAGCACCGCCGAGGCCTCTGCCCGCTTTGCCACCTCGAGCACCGTGATACGCCACAGCGTTCGCGCGTCGTCGGGGTCGATCAGGGTGGCCGAATGCAGGAGCGCCGCGTTGTCCCAGACGACGATGTCGCCCACGCCGTACTCGAAGCGCAGCTGATAGCGCGGCTGGGTCGAATGCGCCGCCAGCTCGTCGAGCAGGTCGTGCGCTTCGTCGTCGGGCATGCCGACGATGCCGAACGAGCTTCCGGACACGGCGTACAAGGCAGTGCGGCCGGTGACCGGGTGCGCTCGTGCGATGCGGTGCGTGATCACCGGCATCTTCGCTTTCTGCGCGTCGCTCAGCACCGAGGCGACGGTGCGGCTGGCCTCGTCGACGTTGTTCCGGTTGCCGTAGTGATGGACCGCCAGCAAGGGCTCGATCCGCTTCTTCATCGCCTCGGGCAGATCGTCGTACGCGGCTTGCTGGTTCGCAAACAGCGTGTCGCCGCCCACCTTGGGCACGACGCGCGAATACAGCGTGGTCGCGCGCGCCGGCACCTGCAGGTAGGAGTAGTCGGTGTGGAAGTAGGAGCCGGCGTCCTGCAAGCCGGTCGGCTTGCCGTTCTTCTTGACGTTCGAGAGGATCAGGATGTTGGGGTCTTCGGGATGATGGAACTGATCGATCACGTGCGGCTGCGGCGGGCCGAAGTGGCGCGCGAACGCCATGAACTGCGCCGCGCTGATGTTCTGCCCGCGCAGGGCGAGCACGTGATTGGCATAGAACGCACGCTCGAGCTCGCGGAAATCGGCGTCGGCCAGCGGCCGGGAAAGGTCGACGCCTTCGGCTTCGATGCCGAAGCCGCCCAGCGGTTTGAAGCGTGTCATTTCCAGACCTCGGATCGAAGGGGCTTCCCGTGGTCAACCCGTGCTCGAGGGCCCGCGATTGCGCAGCGCGGCGATCACCTTGGCCAGCCGCTCGCGTTGCGCGTCGTCGAGCGCGGTGCGTTCGAGCGCCGCGGCCAGCAATTGCTCTGGCCCGAGCGGAGTCGGCGCGGCCGATCGCCGGCTTTCCAGCGCCGCTTTCATCGCCTGCAGCTTGAGGTCCCGGCGCACCGTTTCGAAGGCAGCCGGCGAAGCGAGTTGAAACGCGGCTTCGAGCCGCAGCAGCAGGTCATCGGCCGACACAGATTTGCCCGGACCCTGGCCACCGCCTGCCGCTCCACCCGGCGAAGCGCGCCGCGCCAGCGCTTGTTCCCAGAGCGGCGGCAACACCGGCAGCTCTGGCCAGCGCTGTTCGAGCGTGGCCCGGGCCTTCGCGTTGTCCGGCTCGCGTTCGAACGCTTCGCAGAGCGCCAGCTTGGCCGTCAGCGCGTCGCAGGTGGCGTGCCAGCTTCGTTGCGCGTACGAGTCCAGTTGTCGACGCGCAGCATCGCGCGCCCTGCGGAACTGCGCGTCGAGCGCGGCGGCATCGGCGCGCGGTGCGGGCCCGGCACGCTGCCACTGGGCATCGACTTCGGCCAGGGTCCGCTTGATTTCCGCCGGCGGCGCATCGGCCGCGAGTGTCGCCAGCCGTTCGATCAGCGCCGCGCGCTCGGCGCCATGCGTCTTGAACTCGGCATCGCGGGCGTTGAAGACGGCATTCCGGGCGCTGAAGATCGCATCGATGTCGGTCTTGAACCGCGTCCACAGCGCGTTCTCGACGGCCCGGGTGAGCGGCAACGCGGTGGCATGGTGCTGCCACTCGGCCTGCAGATCGCGCACCTTGCCGACCAGGTCGCGACCCTGCACGCCGCCGCTCGCCTCGGCGGCAAGCGCCCTGGCGCGCGCGATCAGTCGCTCGCGCACGAGCTCAGCGGCTTGCCGCGCCTCGTTCAGGGGCGCCTCGAGACGCTGCACGGCGGCATCCATGCGCGCGACCAGCTTGTTGCGCTCCTTGTGGGGCACGGTGTGCTCGAGCGGACCGAGCTTGCGCCACTCGGTCTGAAAGCGCGCCAACGCGGCGGCCAGCGATCGCCAGTCGGGCCGCGCTTCGCCTTCGTTCGGATCGGGCAGCGCGACCGCGTTCAGTGCGGCCACGAGCTGATCGCGCGCGAGCAGGTTCTGCGCACGCGCGGCGCGCTGCACGTCGAGGTGCGCGGCCACCGGTCCGTAGGCGGTCTTGAGCGCCGCGTCGAAGCGCTGCCAGTGCGAGCGGCTGGTGGCGCCGCCGAGCCGGTCGAGCTCCTTCCAGCGCACACGCAGCTCGTCGATGACCTCGGTCTGCTGGCGGACCGAGAGCTTGACGATGCCCGCGCCGGGCTCTCCGAGGGTGACGGCCGCCAGCGCTTCGGCCTGCAGCAGCAGCTCGTCCCGCGCCAGCCCACCGCCCCAGTGCTGCCAGCCCTTGAGCCGCGTGTATTCGGCCTGCACCGCGGCGATCCGGGATTGCAAAGGCGCGGCCGCCGCGCCGCCATGCACGAGCTCGTCGATCTCGAGCAGGTGCTTGTGGGTGTCGGCGAGTTGGCCGGCGGCGAGCGCGGCTTCGGCGTGCTCGAGCGCCACGGCCAGCGTGTCCGTGCGCTGGCTTCGGATCTCTCGCTCGCGGTCGCGCGCCCGTTCGCGCCGCTCGGTGCGTCGCGCCTGGCGTGCTTCTTCGCGGGCGCTCTGCCATTGCTCGAAGCGACGCGTCAACGCCTCGGCGAGCGGTGCGTCCGCCAATGGCGAAAGCGCCAGCCAGTGCGCAATCCTGGCCTGCAACGGCGCTGCCGGTTCGGCCGGGGCGTCGTTCGCAGGAAGCTCCGGCGACACTGTTTCCGGACGAGGTGTCGATGGCGCTTGCAACAGCGCGTCGAGAACGGCAAGACGCTGGTCGAGCTCCGCGCAGCCGCCCAGCGCACTGCGCAGCGATTCGCGCAGCGCGGCAGCGTCGTCGTCGCCAGGCGCTGCCTCCAGGACGGCATGCGACGCGATCGCGGCGGCGGCCAGGTGCCGGCGATCCGTCGTGCCGTCCGCTGCCGAAGTGCAGGCCGCACGCAAGAGCGCAAGCGACTGGCGCGCCTCGGCGGTCCAACGATCGATCCTGAGCGTGTGATCGCCGCGCTCGCGTGTCAGCGCCGCGAGCCGGTTCAGCAGGGCGTCGAATTCGTCGCGTCGCGCGGCGTCGAGCAAGCCCAGGTTCAGGCCTTGCCACGCACGGTCGAGCTCCACCAGCCGATTGGCGGCCACCAGGGGCTCCATGCCCAGCGCCGTGGCGGCCTCGATCAGCCGGTCTGCGCTTTCACCGGTTTCGCGTACCGCCACCTGCGCGAGGTAGCGCTGCTTGGCCAGCCTATGGACGCGCCGGTCGTGGTCGCGATGCTCGCGCTCCGCGACCTTCAAGGCGGCCTCGCTGCCCAGGGCCGCGACGGCGGCCATCTTCACGTCGATCGGCGCAGCCTCGCGCGTCAATGCCAGCAGGGCGGTGTCGTCACCCATCGCGGCTTGCAGTTGGGGTTGCCAGTCGAATGCCGGGGCGGTGTCGGCGTCGCGCCGCGCAGGGCGAGCGCGGGCGTCTGCCTCGGGGGCAGCGGCCGCCGGTTCGTCGGCGATCGGCGGCGTGTACTTCCTGAAGACCCAGTCGAATTTCATCAAGTGCCCGATTGCCTGTCCCGTACGAACACGATCGCTTCTGCGCGCGTCCTGACCTCCAGCTTGTCGAAGATGCTCGACACCTGGTTGCGTACCGTCTTCTCGCTCTTCTTCAGTTGCTGCGCGATCGCGTGGTTGTCGAGGCCCTGGGCGACCAGCCGCAGCACGTCTCGCTCGGCCGGCGTCAATGCGTCGCCGCCACGATTCGTGGCTTCTGCCGGGTGCGCCGAGGGTTCGCCGAGAAAGCCGCGCAGCTCGGCCAGAAAGCGCGGCCAGGCGGGCTCGCTGTCGAGCAGCACATGGTTGTCGCTGTCGAGCGGCACGAAGCGCGCACCGGGAATCAGCGCCGCGAGCTGGTGGCCTTCCTCGAAGGGCACGCGCGCGTCGCCGCGGGCATGCAGCACCAGCGTCGGCACCTTGAGCTGGCAGGCGAGGTCGGTGACGTCCATGTCGTGAAAGGCTTCGAGGACGCGCGCCGCGTTCTCGGGGCTCGCCGTCAGCCGCTCGAGCTCGTTCCACCATTGATGCTGGGCCGCCGTTCCGCTGGGGATGAACTGGTTGGTGAACACCTGGCGAAATGACGGATTGTCGCGGCCCCAGCCGAGCCGGATCAGGTTGACCAGTGTCTCCGCTTCCAGACGGCTGGCGGCCGTGTCGGAACGTCGCAGCGCGCCTTGCGCATAGGCGCCGGCGAGCACCAGGTGCGTGACCTTGTCAGGGTGGCGCAGCGCATAGGCGATCGCGACCGCGCCGCCTTGCGACATGCCGAGCAGCGGAAAGCGGCCGAGGCCCATCGTCTCGACCACGGCCTCGAGGTCGGCCACGCCGGCGTCTACCGAGAAGTCCGACGCGTCGCTGTCCGACAAGCCGCTGCCGCGCTGGTCGTAGCGGATGTAGCTGTTGTGCCGGGACAGCTCGGCCAGCCAGGGGCGCCAGACGGGGCTCTCGAGGTCGAACTCGACGTGGCTCAGCCAATGCGCCGCGCGCACCAGCGGCGGACCGGCGCCGATCGACGCGATCGCGATCCGCGTGCCGTCGCGCGAGGTGCAGACGCGCAGGGACTGTCGAAGCTGCATGCGCCATTGTTGCGCGCGGGCGCGACGCTGCGGGTCCGGCGTCCCACGTCGGGCGGCGTCGCACGGTCGGCCGCGGCCACGCATGGGACGCCTGCCTCATGACGCCGCGTCGCGGCACGGAAATGATCCATCTCACGTCATCCGGACGGATCCACCCGAGGAAACACCATGCAAGCCACCACCGTTCCCACCGACACGCCGCGCTATGCCAGGACCATCGAGGTCTCCAAGCGGATCCGCTGGGACATCGATCGCGACGTGATCCGC